>JAHIKF010000101.1 GCA_018897875.1 Pseudomonadota bacterium
AGACCTTTCCGGTCCTAGTGGAGGCGATGACCTGTTACTTCAAGGGGCTCCAACCAGATATCGCCTGGATCTCACAAGCCTAATTTTTAACCCTGTGATCAAGTACAGATTCTCTCTATGCCGGAGAAGCACATCTCTGAACGGCGTACCATCGAAAGCATAAAGAAGCTTATCCAACTGTCCCGCTATTCCATATAGTGAAGGATTCCCCTCTACCAGATCAGAATTTAAAAATTTTAAATAACGCGCCAGTTTTGGGAAAGCCTCCTCCAGATTTTTTTCATAAAAAGGACGTACAGTAACGGTGAGTTGCATGTATTTGCTCATGGTTGATCTCCTTATAGGGGACACCAAGAATTCAGAAAATCAAATTTCCTGTCAGGTTGTGGTGGGCAAGCCCTCAGGTTAATCGGGGACAGACTGGGGCTCAGGCGAATGACCCAGCATCATCTGCGGGAACGCACCGCAAACGCCATTCTGCCGTCGCCGTAGTTGAAGCCGTGCGAGTTCACCAGGCCGCTGTAGAAGGCGAAGCCCCAGGCAGTCCGGCTGTCGTGCAACTGCCCGGACCAGACCCAGGCCGCCTTGGGTTGGAATAACGGGTCCATATTGACACGGGAGGCCCATTTTTGATAGATGGCTTTCAATTCTGGAATGGTGGGCATCCGCCAGCCGCCTCCGGCCACGGTGAGACTCTCCGTCCAGGCCTTGGCCTGGTGCCAGTTATTGTCTCGGTTGGGACGAACATACCAATCAAGGCCAGTGACGCTGTCGGTGATAACCCCATTATCGGCTCTGGTGAATCTCGGTTGGACCGGATTAACCTCTGTCACGGTTTGGCCCTTGCCGCAACCCCACACCACCAACAAAATTAAAGCCATCATGCTCCAACGATACCATTGTGTCATGCTGTCGCCTCCTGCGGTCTATTAAGTAAAAATGCCTGAGAAAAGGCCACAAAAGGATACTCATTTCGAGGCCAATTTTCCTCGTAGGCGAAATGATAGGGCAAATTTTAGTGGAAAGTCAATTTTTCCCAACAGTTTACAATAGCTAACCTTGAGCGACGAGATGTCATATTTCTGGAATGCCTTTGATTCCAAGCACCCCCGCTGGTTATCCCGAGCCGCGGCACTGAGCTGCGGCGGGCTGCCGAGAATGCGTCCCAAATTGCTCGTCTGAGCCGGCTCACCTGAAAAGCCGCCGCTCAGAAGTACGACTGGAGTTCGCCTCGCCGCCGCACGTCGAGGGTGGCGCAGTGGAAGGAGCCGCCGAAGGGAGCATAGTTGGCAAAGGAACAGGGGATGGGTGTAAAGCCCCAGTCCTTGAGGCACTTGATGAGAGACTCCTGCAGCCGCTCCACGATGACTCGCTTCTCGTCGAGCATCAGCACATTGATGCTGAGCCAGCGGCTGCACATCGAGGGGATGCGCCACGGGACGGGGTTCGGTTCCGGGGCGATGAGGATGTCCCACGAGGCGAACATCGGCGGCAGCCGGCTCGGGTCAATGTAGTCCGGATTGACGAGCAGCTTCCCCGGTGCCAGCGGCATGAGGCTCGAATCGATGTGCATGGGCTGGCGACAGAGGGTCTCAAGCAGGGTGAGGCGGAATCTGTCGCCTAAGTGAGTCCGGAGCCAGTGAATGCCGGACTCGTTGGTCACGTTGCTGCGGATGCCGAACAGGTCCCGGCCGCAGCGGACAAAGTCGGCGGCGTCAAAGACGGGCTCATACTCGTTGACGACGAAAGGGATCGGCTCGCCCGCCTCGGGGAGGCGATAGTCGTGGTTGTAGAGCGCATCGACCAGCGCCGGGCGCGGTGCGGTGGTCCACTTCGCCCCTCTCGCGGTGTACTCCTGGAGCAGCGGGCGGTAGGCGTCCACCTCGAAGTAACGAGACCGCCAGGCCATGGGCGTCTCGATGATCTCATCGCCGACGACGAGCAGCCCGTCTCTCGGGCAGGCCGAGCAGAAGCCCTTCGACTTCCAGTGCGGCGTCTTGAAGGTAACGGAGAAGTCCGTCACCTCCGGTCGACGCACGGTGACGCCTTCCGCCTCGAGGATGTGAATGAACTCATCCAGCTCGCGCTGGGCCGGGCGCACGACAAACTGGGGATAGGGCAGCCCGGCGATCAGCTTATAGATCTTCATCAGCCTCTGGGGGATGTTGAAGGTGACCGTGAGGTGTCTGGACGGGATCCTGGCGCCCTCGATGCGCCCGACCACGACCTCCTCGAGGGGGTCCCATTCGTTGTAGGAACAAACCGGTGAGTCCATCACCCCTCGTTCTCCCACCGGCCAAGCCCTAAGCTTTGCGGCCCGGATCGCCTTAAACCGGGATTCCTGAGATGGACCATATGCTTTTTCCTCTCGTGCGGCGGTGCGGGCCAGTTTGTGATGCGCCCTGAAGTGCGTCCCGGCGACCGAACGATATGAGCCGCAATGCGGTGGCCAGCCCGCCTCGTCTGTCCCGAATTGCTGCTTGGCGTCTATTTTACGAGTTTAACCCCCAAAACCTGATCCTATGGTTGACGCTCTTTTGATAGACATGCTTTTTGTATAAGTCAAGGTGTTCCCGGGGTGTTGGCCTACGGGCCCTAGGCCGTGAATCGATGCGGGACCGCTTTACTGATGGCGTGGTATGCCCGAAAGCCTATGGATTCTTGACTTTTCAAGTATTGTGCTTATATAAAAAAATATTGCCTACGAAAACGGGGCGTTTTGGCGGTTAAACTCGGTATGAGAAATTCAAAAAACTATTTTTGGACTGCGGTGCGCAAGGTTGCCGAATAATCTCAGTTTACATGGGGTCATGCCTCTTTGACTTGGAGCTATCTATGCGCCGACAAGCGGACATTTTTAGGTGGAGGCGCTTACGGCTGGTCCTTTTCTTATTCCTTTTGCAGCCACTTTCCTGCGGGGAAAGGAAAGAACCAATCGGGATTATAACCACAACTAATTATTGTCAGGGTACAACCACGGCATCGGACACGATAGTAAAACCCGGTGATATTGCTCTCAGCCATGATATTGAAAAGAAATATCGACTAAATTTGGGTGACTTGATCTATCTTGAAGGCGAGACAGAACCTTATACATTCACGGATAGAATGCCGGGGCAATGGTCGAGACGCGCCGATCTTTACAGTAGGAGTTGCAAAACGGCAGAAGAATACGGAGTCAGGAAACGTATGGTATGGTTGGTCAGAAAAAAATAGGGGAAGGATTACTCGTCTGATTTGTGGAACTCTTTCAATCAGATACCTAGCTGTGAAATAAACTCCCTCATAGCAGTGATCTTCTACTGGTGTTGTACACATGTGGCTTCGGTTTTCCGCTGGCTCACCATCAACGAGTGGTGCTGGGTTGGGCTTCCTTAAGATCCACGGCATTGAGGTATTTGGGTTCTGAGAGTAAGGGTATGATCAAAATTCAGGGGAAAATTACTTTTTTAAGGAAAGTTGTGCTATTATTGCGTCAACATAAGAATTCGGCTTCAAGAACAAAAACTTTGGGGGATTTTCCCTGGGCCGAGAGGCCCCAAAAACCATTTTTGATAACGGTGACCAAGGTTGCCGCATAATCTCGGTTTACAAGAGAGAGGGAAGCCATGACTATTACAGCAATGATTCGATCTATTGGAGATAAGGTTTTCTTGCTCGTTGTTACGCTTTGCATAGTGGGGGTCTTTTCTTCCGTCTCTTGTGCGGAGGAGGCAACAACGAACAAGCCGGCTCCAGAAACTCCCGCAGCGGGAACCCCTCATAGTGCGCCCCCGGGAAAGATCGAGCGCGCCGGGCAGGCCACGGGCAAGGGAATTGAGCGAGGTGCGAAAGCCACTGAACGGGGAGTGAAGCGTGCCGGCGAAGCAACCGCCAGGGGAATTGAGCGGGGCGCGGAAGCCACTGAACGTGGAGTAAAGCGTGCCGGCGAAGCGACCGGCAGGGGAATTAAAAAGGCCGGCGAAGCAATCGAAAAGACCTTTTCCGGCAAGGATTAAGCAAGGTAACCAACGCAACAACAATAATCAGTCCATCTATACTGCACCCGTTGGAAGCGAAACATTTTGAGAAGTGAGGAATAAAATGTCTCTCCAAGGGGTGCAGTATAGGTACCCTCCTTTCGAATCGCTCATATCGTTATATTTTTACTGCCTTCCAAGTGGCTCGGTCGTATAATCAGCCATCTTGGATGAACTAATCCCGCTTAAACTGCGTTAAGAGTGAATTATGACGGAAAATACCTTGGATAACCACACAAAGAAATTGGAGAAGAAAAATGTTTTCCGCCACAGAGAAGGATTCACTGCGCCAAGCTCATTCTTTCATCCTGGCCTTGTTGACGGCCCTTGTGTTTCTCAGCCAGGGCTGTATGTCTCTTCCGGTACGCCATCCGCTGCCGGAGAACCTCCTGGATCAGGTCCGGGTTGCCGACTTGCCAGGCATCCGGGACTGGGGCGACGTTCACAGTGAAAACCTGGAGCAGAGCGCCGCTGAGTCAATCAAGCAGGAGATGGCCGCCAATCGCGGCAAGCTTGAGCCCGAAGCGAACTTCCTGGCCCTGTCCGGCGGCGCCGGCGACGGCGCCTTCGGGGCCGGCCTCTTGTGCGGCTGGACTGCGGCGGGCACCCGGCCTCGCTTCAAGCTGGTGACCGGCATCAGCACCGGGGCCCTCATCGCGCCCTTCGCCTTCCTCGGGCCGGAGTATGACGCCAAGCTGAAGGAAGCCTACACCACGATGTCCGATAAGGATGTCTATACGGTGACCAGCGTGGTGAAGCTGGTGCTGAAACTTGGCAAGATCGAAGCGGCGGCCAATACGAAGCCGTTGGCCAAACTGCTGGAGCGGCTCATCGACGAGAACATGCTCCGGGCTATCGCCGCCGAGCACAACAAGGGCAGGCGCCTGCTGGTGGGGACGACCCAGCTCGACGCCCAGCGCCGGGTGATCTGGAACATGGGGGCCATCGCCGCCACCTACCACCCCGACGCCCTCAAGCTGTTCCGCCAGGTGCTTCTGGCTTCGGCCTCTACCCCCGTAGCCTTCAATCCGGTGTACATCAAGGTGAAGGCCGCCGGGCAGGAATACGACGAGATGCACGTCGATGGCGGCGTCAAGGCCCAGGTGATGCTGTATGGGGAGGCCATCAGTTTCTTCACCACCAGCAATAAACTTGGTCCCCTGATGCCCCAACGTCCCCGGAAGTTGTACATCATCCGCAATGCGCAAGTATCTCCCGAATATGAAAGCATCAAACCCCATATATGGGCGATCGGCCCCCGGGCTATGACCAGCATGACTAAATTCCAGGGCATGGGCGATTTGTACCGCATCTATGTCCTGGCCCAACGGGACGGTATTGACTATAACCTGGCCTTTATCCCGTTAGATTTTAAGACAAAACGGAACTCGGAATTCGACACCAAATACATGAACGAGGAATTTGAGCTGGCCTACAACCTGGCCCGCTCCGGCTACAAGTGGAGCAAATATCCACCGGGGTTTGAGCCCGAAAAATCAAAGCCGACTACAGCCAAACAGGTTGAGCCTTAATTACCGACTGTGGTCACTGCTCTATATGGGCACCCTGCCAAAAAAAATTTTAACTGTTGCCGTGAGGAAAAGCTCATTGCAAGCATTGGTAACCGGGGCGGCAGGATTTATCGGGAGCCATCTGGTGGAAGCCCTCTTGCAACGAGGCGTCCGAGTCAGATGCCTCGTCCGGCCGACGAGTCATTTAAAGTGGGTGGAGGGTCTTCCCGTCGAGATTATCTACGGAGATTGTCGGGAGAAGGATTCTTTAGGGCCGGGGGTGAAAGATGTCGACCTGGTGTTTCATCTCGCCGGCGCCACCCGGGCCATCGATGCCAAGACCTATTTCGAGGTGAATGCCCTGGGCACGGATAATCTCGTCCAGGCCTGCCTCGAACATAATACCCGACTCCAAAAATTTATCTATCTTTCGAGCCAGGCAGCCGCAGGTCCGGGGCGAAACGGTGGGAAGAAAAAGGAATCCGACCATTGCTCCCCGGTCTCGCCCTATGGGATGAGCAAACGGCGGGGGGAGGAATTGGCCCTGTCCCAGGCCCATGAACTTCCTCTCCTGATCCTCCGGCCGGCTGCGGTCTATGGGCCCAGGGATAAAGCCTTTCTTTTTCTTTTTCAGTGTCTCGTCAAAAGGATCAAGCCCTCTATCTCCGGCGGCGTTGAACATCTTAGCCTGTGCTCGGTCCAGGATCTGGTCGGTGCCATCCTCTTGGCGGCCTCGACCCGCACCCAGAGTGGAGAAATATTTTTTCTGTCGGATGGGCATGACTACCGGATGGAGGAAATTAACGACGTCCTCGCCCAGGCGATGGAGGTAACCGCCTTCCGCCTCCGCCTTCCCGCACCGGTGCTCTTCGGCATTGCCGCGGTGGGGCAATATTTCTCTAAAATCTCCGGGAAGCCTGTCCTCATCAGCCGAGGCCGGGCCGAGGAACTGATCCAGCCGAACTGGCTCTGCGACATCACCAAGGCCAGAACTCTCCTGGGTTTCGAGCCGCAAATTTCTCTGGCCCGGGGAGCCAAACTAACCTTCGACTGGTATAGAAAAGAAAATTGGTTATAGATGAGGTGAGATTGAGCGTTGAAATAGTAGCCAGGCTGCTTTATGTTATTTTGATCCGTAACGTTTAGAAAGCCGAGACGGTCTACCTTTAAAGAAGGGTTACATGAGAATCTTGCTCCTATCCATGCCTGACACCGCTCAATTTACCGATTTTGTCACTCGTCTTCCCAACCTGGCGATCATTTCCCTGGCCGGTAATCTGCCGGGACATGAGGTTCGGGTCCTGGACCTGGTACTTTTTAAGCCGCACTTCGAGGCCGCGCTGCGCCAGGCTCTATCCAGTTTACGCCCTCAGGTGGTCGGCCTGAGCGCCATGACCTTCCAATTCGCTACCCTCTTGCGCGTGGCCCGCTTGATCCGTGCCTTTGACCCAACCATTCAACTGGTGGCCGGTGGCTACCATGTCAGCCTTATGGCCCGTGAACTGACTGCGGAGGCAGAAGAGTTACCCCTGGATTTTCTAGTCCGGGTTGAAGGGGAGACCACCTTTCGGGAATTGGTGACTGAATTGGAGAAACCAGCCCCCGATCTGGGCGGCATCCTGGGCCTCAGTTATCGCCAGGGCCAGGAATGGGTCCACAATCCCAACGGCCCGCTGCTGGAGCTGGATACCCTGTCCTTGCCCCGGCGCCAGGCCAGGCTGGCCAACGGCTTTTATTTTTTAGAGATGCCCATGGACGTGGCCGAAACCTCCAGGGGCTGCCCGAATAATTGCAAATTCTGTTCCATCACCCAGATGTACGGCCATACTTTCCGGCGGTTTTCCGTAGAGCGCATCATTTCCGACCTGAAGGCGATTCGAGACCAGGGCTTCAAGGCGGTGTTTTTTGTCGATGACAACATTACGTATGACATTGATCATTTTCGCCAAGTCTGTCAGGCCATTATCCGACATCAATTGAATGACTTGTGCTATCTGACTCAGGTGAGCGCCGCCGGGATTGCCCAAAATCCCGAACTGGTGGCTGAAATGGATCGGGCCAATTTTCGCATTACCTTTGTGGGATTCGAGTCCATGGATCCAAACGCCCTGAAGGGCATGAAGAAGCCCACGAGTCCGGAGCTCAACCGCCGGGCCGCGGCCCTGCTCCGGCAGCACCGCATCGCCATCATCGCCGGATTAATTTCGGGGTATCCGGAGGATACCCAGGAAACCGTGACCCAGAACTGGCGCATGATTGAGGACCTCCAACCGGATTTAATCTATTCCCAGTACCTGACCCCTTACCCCAAAACCCCGATACGCCAGGAACTCTTGGAGGCCGGCCTCGTCGTTGACGTGGATGATTATACGAAGTACGACGGCTGCCACTGTAACGTTCGCACCCGGCATCTAAGCAGGGACGAACTTTACCACCTGGTGAGAAGCTTGGGCTTTAAGAGCAACTTCAACATATCGTTGATCGTCCACAATCAATTTTTGCGGCACCATATGAAATACTTTCTGCGCAGCTTAGGAAAAGTGGTGGCCGAAGGGGTATACAATCTAACTCGTGATCTCCTCCCGAAGTTCTTGCAGCCAAGAAAATATTAATTGCACATTTATTCATTGATTCTGGAGTGGCATAGTGAGATTTGATAGAGTCCATTACCCTTGCGTGAAATATCTAACCTTAATAACTGGAACCATTCAAGGTTATCAGTATTTCAGCGCCTTGACGAAACTATAATGGCCGGCCTGGAAATCATTGCTGCGGAAGGAAGATCGGCCCTCAAAGACTTCATTGATCTGCCATGGGAGATCTATGCCAAGTACCCTCAATGGGTGCCCCCTCTTAAAAAGGACGTGCGCCGGATGTTGGACCCCCGGCGGCATCCATTCTGGGAGTTTTCCGAGCGCCGACTTTTTCTGGCCCGACGCGATTCGAAGACGGTGGGCAGGATCGCCGGCATCATCGACCGCCACTATAACGAGTTCCACGACGAAAAAATGGGCATCTGGGGATTTTTTGAATGCACTGACGATCCGGAGGCGGCGGCGGCCCTTTTTTCTGCCGTGGAAACCTGGGTACGCCAGAAGGGCATGACCTTCGTCAGAGGCCCGCTTAACCCCTCTCCCAATTACGAGGCGGGGTTGCTCATTGAGGGATTCGATTATTCGCCGGTGTTGGGGATGACGTACAATCCGCCGTACTACCCGAAGTTGGTTGAATCGTGCGGTTTCATCAAAGAGAAAGACCTGTTGGCGTTCCTGATAGAAGACCCCTACCAGGTTCCCGAGTGGATGGATCGACTGGCTGAACGGCTGGCGCATAAAAAAGGGGTTCACATCAGGCCCTTCAGTCCCCAGGATCAGGACTCCGAGTTCCTGCTGATCAAGGAGATTTACAACGACTCCTGGTCGGGTAACTGGGGTTTCGTCCCCCTAAGCGAAAATGAAATACGGGATATTCAAAAGGACGTGATGAAATTCGCCGATACGGACCTGGCTTTCTTCATCTATTATGAGCAGGAGCCGGTCGCCGTCTGCGTGGTCTTACCCGACCTCAACCCTTTGCTCAAACGGCTCAACGGGCGGATCGGTCTGCTGGGTTTGCTGAAGCTGCTCCTGTATCGGCGGGAGGTCAGGGGATTGCGGGGTTTTATCTTCGGGGTCAAGGAGAAGTATCGGCAACTGGGATTTCCCCTGTTAGCCACCCACCACCTCTATGAAATTGTGAGAACCAAAGGGAAGTATCATTATATGGAGATGGGCTGGTGCTTGGAGGATAACGAGTCGATCAACTTTTTGATCGAGGAAGCCGGGGTCAAAACCCACAAGCGATATCGCCTCTACCGAAAGTCTCTAGAAGATTAAAGGTCAAATGTTTGGCGTTGACGCGGAGGTCTGGATTTAGTGGTTGAGCAACGAGCCCCCATTATCGCTTTCGTCTGGCGTCCCGAGGAGCTCATCCCGGCGGTGACCCAAATGGCGCATCGAACCGGCAGTCGGGCTATCTTCGATGTTTCCCCGCTGGGGGTGGAAGCGCTGCGTCCTTTCTTGCGACAGGCTGACCCTGCCGGACAGGTGAGGGATGTCAAGATTTCTGTTTCTACCTTGATGGACCCATCTTTGGGACCATGGTTGCAGGAAACCGGGGTCCAGGATATCTGGGTAGAATGCCAGCCCCAGTCTTTCCCAGGCGATCCTGCCGCCGTTCTGGAGAGATTGAGGGAATTGTCGGAAACCTGCCGTTGCTTCCCGATCATCGGGGACTTAAATTTCCTGGCCGCGTTTTTGCGGGATAGTTCGGGAATCGGACGCCTCGTCCTGAAAGGCTGCGAGGCCTCTGGATTCGTGAGCCCTGATACTAATTACATGTCAAACATAGAGTATTAAGCCAATCGAAGTTTGTCATGGAGCGTACGATTTCCGGTTGGTTAGATAAGAAGTTTAAGCCATCTGAAAGAATATCAACGACTTCGTCCAGGGAATTAAGGGAGAAATTTTTAAAGGCATTTTCCCTCAGATATTCCCATACATGTTCCACGGGGTTTAGTTCCGGACTATAAGGCGGGAGAG
>JAHIKF010000102.1 GCA_018897875.1 Pseudomonadota bacterium
GGGAGGTCTACCGGGGCATGCAGTACCAGGTGGATTTCCTGCCCAAGGTGAAAATCGAGATCGTGGCGGCGGATGACAAGGTGCAGGCCATCATTGACACTATTGTCGACAAGGCCCGCACCGGCCGCATCGGCGACGGCAAGATCTTCGTGTATCCGGTGGCGGAAGTTATCCGGATCCGTACGGGGGAAAAGGGGGACGAGGCGGTGTAATTTGGGCGGGGAGGGAGGAGGAGACCTCTGCTCCCCGTCTCCACAGGGTATGCAGACGAAAACGCGCACCCTGCGCGCTCACTATAACCGAACCAAGGAGAAATGGTATGGATAGATTAGGGGTAAGAGGGAAGTGGTTCATGGTCATGGGCTTGATTTTCAGCCTGATGATGTGCTGGTCGCCGGCCGGGCTGGCGGAAGAGGCCAAAACGGAAGCGGCCACCGAGCCGGAAAAGCCGCAATGGAATGTGCAGACTGACATTCTCAGTCAGTACGTCTGGCGGGGCATCGCCTTGAGCAAGAACAGCGTGGTGGTGCAGCCTTCTTTTACCGGGACTTATAAGGGAATTGCGATCAACGTGTGGAACAATTTCGACCTGTCGGAGCAAAACCCCTACAGTTTAACTCGTCCTAATAAGAAAAGTGCCCATTGGAATGAGACGGACCTGACCTTTTCGTACACCCGGGAAGTTTTCACGAATTTTACTTTGACGGGAGGCACAATTATTTACCTCATTTCCGGGGCTAATTCCGCTTTCAATTCCGTAGAAATTTACGGTGGGGCCGACTACAAGTTGCCCTGGTTTAATTTTGGCGTTGGCGTCTACCGGGAAGTGAATCACTTCCCCGGCACCTTTCTCCAGTGGTATATCCACCGGGCCATTGATATCCCCTTGATTGAGGGCATGAATCTGGATCTGATGGCCAGTTGGAGCGCCGAATTTTCCAATGATAAGGCGGCTTTTCCCGTGTTTGATTCGGCGGGAAATGTGGAAGACAAATTTTACCGGTCGCTCCACGCCGGTTACCTCGGTGCAAGCCTCAACATCCCGGTGGGCAAATATGTGGTCGTTGCTCCCAAGATCCAATACTGGTATGGTCTGGGGGGTCAGTCCACCGGCACGCTCAAAGCCTTGTCGTGGGATGGGCAACATAACCATCTCTTGGGCGGCATCAATCTCGCGGTTAATTTTTAGGGCAGGGCGTCAATCTGAAGCCCGGTAAGATCTGAAACGGAGGATGAACCACGGATTGTCAGGGCGATAGGATCCCGGGGGGAGGGAAGGTGAGTCCACTTTCCCTCCCCTATCTTGTTCCCGGGGCCGGGGGATAGGTCCTGGCGACGGTCTCATACGAAGTTGCAGTCAAAAAACTATTAATATTCATGTCATTCTGAACGGAGCGCCGCGGAGTGAAGAATCTCGGCGGCTTTAAAAGAGAGATTCTTCGCTGTGCTCAGAATGACAAAAAATAGTCTTTTGATTGGTCGTTGGTATCAGCACCATTTTTATAGCGATTAGGGCTCAATGGACCATTTTTGTAGGGGGGGACCCATGTGTCCCCCCATGAGGGCGCACACTCGGGTGCGCCCCTACGTTTCGTCTCTATATTTTTGACCGCAACTCGGTATTAGTCCGATTCCCTGCTTCTCTATAACGCCGCAGTGATTTCATCCCCATGGCGCCAAATGCCGATATCTGCCAATATCCCCAGAGCAGGCGGGGCCCCTCAGGAGACAGACTCCGCCGGATGTCTCTTGACGCGGTTCCCATGGGGTCCTATAGTGTAATAAGATGCCGGCGGCCACTTGGGGAGATCACGGTTGTTTGGAGGCGTGGTGGCCGTTCAGGACAGGGAGGCCGAAAAATCTATGACAGCATCATCTCTTAAGGTCGGGGCGCGGCTGAGGTTGGCAGCCGGGGATTTCCAGACCCTGCTGGACGCCCTGGCCGGCCGGGGCTATCGGGTGATGGGCCCCACTCTGGAAGACGGCCAGCTGATCTATGGGGAGATCGGCAACGTTAAGGATTTGCCCGTCGGCTGGACCGCTTTCCAGGAGGGGGGGGCCTTTCGCCTGGAACCACGGCCGGATCAGGCCTTCTTCGGCTACGCCCTGGGGCAGCAGTCTTGGAAGCAGTTTCTCCTGCCGCCGCACCAGACCTTGTACCAGGCTCAAAGGGAAGGGGCCGGATTCCAAGTCATCCCCGGGGGCGAGGCGGTCCCCAAGTTCGCCTTCCTGGGAGTCCGAGCCTGTGAACTGGCGGCCATGGCGGTGCAGGACCGGGTTTTTCTTCAGGGCCCCCACGTCGATCCCTCCTACAAAGCCCGGCGGGAGCAGGCCTTCATCGTGGCGCTGAACTGCGGCCACCAGGACCCCGGGGTTTGTTTCTGCGTTTCCATGGGGACCGGGCCGCGGGCCGCCACGGGGTTTGACCTGGCCCTGACGGAGGTGCTCCAGGGCGAGGAGCATTTCTTCGTGGTGGAGGTCGGCACCATGCGGGGGGCCGATCTCATCCGGGAACTTCCCGAGCGAACGGCTAGGCCCGAGGAGGTTGACGCCGCGGCCCGGGTGGTGGCGGCCGTTGCCGGGAATATGGGCCGGGGGCTCGATACCATCGGTATCAAAGAATTATTCTACGCCAATTATGAACATCCCCGCTGGGACGAGGTGGCGGCCCGCTGCCTGACCTGCGGCAACTGCACCATGGTCTGCCCCACCTGTTTTTGCCATACCCTGGAGGATTCCCTGGACCTGACCGGCGCGGTGGGGGAACGGCGGCGGCGCCAGGACGTTTGTTTCACCGTGGATTTTTCCTACCTGCACAGCGGCAGTGTCCGCCCCTCGCCCCGGTCGCGCTACCGCCAATGGTTGACGCACAAGCTGGCCACCTGGATCGACCAGTTCGGTTGTTCGGGTTGTGTGGGCTGCGGACGCTGTATCACCTGGTGCCCCGTGGGCATCGACC
>JAHIKF010000103.1 GCA_018897875.1 Pseudomonadota bacterium
CAACCTGCGGGTGTTCCTCCTGGGTTACTTCGAGAAGGTGGTTGGGGTGGGCACCCAAGATCGGAATTATACTCCGCTCCCAATAACTGTTGCGGCCAGCAGCAATGCGGCAGTCAACAAGACCAGCTTCATGAATCGGGGCCTGGTGCATTACCTGAAGGTGGCCGAAACCGGTGGACTTGTCTTCGGGACCTATGCCATCGAGATCTTCGCCAGGGATACCTTCCAGGACGAGGACCTCTTGTACAAGGCTACCGGCATCCGCCCGGACCTCGCTTTTGAGGACTGGTTGCCGTGGTTCTGCCGCGACGCGGATGAGACCAGTGAGTTACACGTCAGGATCACCAACAACGACAGCGCGAACCCAGGCACTTACGAGATTACCATCAGGGCGGAGCAATTCGCCTAAAGGAGTGCAACTATGGCCAGAGTATTCATTGACGGCTTTGAAGCCGGTGATCTGAAGTTGTGGGACCTGGTGGTGGGCGCCTACCTTTCCAGCGGTGTCTCTGGCATGGATGGCACGTACTGCCTGAACTGTGACAGCTTCGGGAGTTACTACGCCCACAAGTACCTGCCGGCCGCCCCGGAATACTACCTGGCGTTTCGCTACCGGGGGTCCTCCGCTCAATACGCCAGCAACATGTGCTACTTCTTTAATGGTACGACCCAACTGGCCCGTCTCCGACGCAATCCCGCTTCCGGCCTCCTGGAAATCCGCCGGGGCACCAGCTACGGGACGCTTTTAGCCACCGGCGCCATCGCCGTCAACGTCGGGACGCCCGTCCTCATCGAGGTGCATTACAAGCCCCACAACACTGAAGGGGTTTTTCAAGTCAAGGTGGGGGGTATCCTGGACATCGACTTTACCGGCGACACCACCGACGCCGCCACCGCTATTGACGGCATCCGGGTAGGCGGAGACAGCACCTATTACTCCTCCTGCTGGATCGACAACGTCGTGATCGACGATGCCGCCTGGCCGGGGAACACCAAGATCCAGGCCATCAAACCCGCCGGGGCTGGAAATTCCAATCAATGGACCCCGTCTGCGGGTGACAACTATGCGTGTGTCGATGAGGTTCCCCCAAGTGAAAGCGACTTCATTGTCACAAACACCCTGGACCACCTGGACCTCTACGCCGCCGGGGACCTGGTAGGCACGATTGGCTCGGTTAAATGCATCCAGTTGCAGGCTTTGGCTAAAGCTGAAGGGTCTCCTACTCCTCATAACCTGGAACTTGCGGTGCGCACCAACGGCGCCGATTATTTTAGTGGCGACAGAGCCGTGCCGTCGTCTTCAACGCAACTGTCCAACCTATGGGAAGCAAACCCCGCCACTGCGGCCCCCTGGCAGGAGGCTGAGGTCAACTCCATGGAGATCGGCGTGAAGGCGGTAGCTTAAATGGGGGACGGCCTTATAACCTTTCAGGTAATAGCTCAGGTGGAGCATGACTATCCACCTTTGCTCAAGGTTTATCAAGTCATTGCCCAGGTGGAGTGCGAAGACCCGCCCTTACTCAAGGTTTTCCAGGTTATCGGTCAGGTGGAATACCAGGACGCAGCTCCGGGCATTTACGTGAACCAGATTATCGGCCAGGTTGAATATAGCGAAATACCTTTACCGCGCCGCATCTTTCCGGTGCCAGATTCCCGTACTTTCTGGCAGAGCCAGGTGGAAAAGAGGACGTTCCCGGGGGTGGCTTAACCCCGCATTTGATAGGAGGGTTTATGAATGACCCTGCTGAACCTGGGCGAAAAAGAGTGGCAGTCGGGCTGGCGCATCAAGGCGGTCCCCACCTTGCAGGGCGTGCTCAACCTCTCCCAGCAGCTCATCTATTTTGTCGGGATGACCCCGGACGGCCCCCCGGACGTGCGGCACTATCCCAATGATGCGGGCGGCGGCGGGGTCGGCAACCAAGTTTACCAGCCCCTGGTGGAATCATGGCTGGTAATCTCCACCTGGCCGGCGCATGGGTTCACCAGGGTGAACCTGTCCTCCTGCAAGCGGTTCAATCATGGGGCGGTGACCAATTATTTAAGCCGGATCGGGGACGTACTGGTGGACTGGCATAATAAACTCTAAGGTCCAGGGAGCGGTGATAAATCGAATGGAAAAACTCTTGTTGAACCCTTATGTCATGGGGGCTTTCGGTGCGACCATGGCGCTCGGGCTTTTGATCCTCGGGATTACCCTGGTGCTTTTCAGGTTTCTACGGAAACGGATAGCCGAAGACATTTTGGGGATGCCGGCCCCAGGCGGGCCTGATTCAGAGACTTGGCCTTACCGCAACGCCTTGGGAGGGGTAGGCGCCCCCATAAAATGCCCCTGGCCCTGCAATGAGCATAAGGCGTTGGTAGAGCGAATTGGGGGGATGGACGGCGAGTTGGGTGAA
>JAHIKF010000104.1 GCA_018897875.1 Pseudomonadota bacterium
GAATGCCGAGATAGAAGAATTAGACCGCTATATAATTTGGGCGCGCAGCATCGGGATTGACACCAAGACCCGGGCCTTGCTCAAGGCCTTGGAAATCGGTTTTGCCCAGATGGGAGAGATGGGCGCCGCCCAGAAAGCCTTGGTCTTTACCGAATCTAGGCGAACTCAGAAGTTCTTAAAGGACTTTCTGGAAGCTAACGGCTACGCCGGTCGAGTGGTTACCTTCAACGGGACCAACACCGAACCGGATTCCAAAAAAATATATGATGATTGGGTAGAAGCTAACCGGGAATCTGGCCGGGTCTCCGGCTCTCGTCCCGTGGATGTTCGCATGGCCATCATTGAGCATTTCCGGGATCATGCTGGCATTATGATCGCCACCGAAGCCGCGGCCGAAGGCATCAACCTCCAGTTTTGCTCTATGGTCATCAATTATGACCTTCCCTGGAACCCCCAGCGCATTGAGCAACGCATCGGCCGCTGCCACCGGTATGGTCAGAAACATGATGTGGTGGTTATCAACTTTCTCAACGAGCGTAACGAAGCCGATCGCCGCGTCTATGAACTCCTTAATGAGAAATTTAACCTGTTCACCGGGGTCTTCGGCGTCTCGGATGAAGTGCTGGGAAACATCGAATCCGGGGTGGACTTTGAGCGGCGTATTCTTGATATTTACCAGCAGTGCCGTACTCGGGCAGAGATTGAGGAGGCTTTTCTCCAATTAAGGACAGAGCTGGATGAGAGTATCCAGACTAAGTTCGAAGACACCCGGCGCCTCCTGCTGGAACATTTCGACGAAGACGTACATGCCCGCCTAAAGGTGAATCTGGAGGGCTCTCGCCAACAACTTGACCGCTTCGGCAAGATGTTCTGGTCGCTTACCCGCTTCATCCTCGACGGCAAGGCGGAATTTGAAGATGAGGCCCTGTCCTTTCATCTGCGCCAGCCGCCCATTGCCGGGGTGAAACCGGGAACCTATCACCTGATTTCCAAGACCCAGCCCAATGTTACCGGCGAATTCCTCTATCGCCTCTCGCACCCCTTGGGAGAGCATGTGGTCCAGGCGGGCAAAGACTCTCCTACCCCCATCGCCTCGGTCGCCTTCGACGTCACCCGCCACCCCGCCAGGATTGCCATGGTGGAGGACCTAAAGGGACGCGCCGGTTGGCTGCACCTCCAAAAACTGGCGATCGACTCCTTTGAGCGGGAAGAATATTTGCTTTTTTCCGGCTTTGATGATGCCGGCAGGTCGTTGGACCAGGAGACTTGCGAAAAGCTCTTCTCTTGCCAGGGAACTATCAAAGGACAGGAAAACCTGGCGGGTGAGCCTAAGGACCGGTTAGCTCGGGCAGCGAAACGCCACGCCAAAGCTACCATCAGCCGGTCTCTGGAAATGAACAACCGTCACTTTCACGAGGCCCGGGAACGGTTGGAGAAATGGGCTGACGATCTTGTTGTGGCTGCCGAAAAAGAGCTACGGGATACCAAGGAGCAGATCAAGGCCTTAAATCGTCTGTCTCGCCTCGCCCCCACCGTCGAGGAACAGCACCAGCTCCAGGAAAAGATTCGGGATATGGAAAAGAAGAAGCGCCGCCAGCGCCAGCGTATCTTCGACCTGGAAGACGAGATCATGGAGAAGCGGGACGGCCTGATTGCGGCCCTGGAGCGCCGGATGGCCCAACGGACCGCCGTTGATCCTCTGTTCACTATCCGCTGGGGTGTGGTATAAAGTATTCGGTAGCCGCAGGGTTTAACCTGCGCTTACAGGACCTCCTTATTCCCCCGATTACCGCTAAGGTGAGAAGAAATGTCTGCCAACCTGGATAAATTGAGACGTTTGCTGGCTGAGCTTTTCCAGCTTGACCAGGCCGATCTGGATTTCGGCATTTACCGCATCATGAATGCCAAGCGGGAGGAGATCACCCGTTTTCTGGAAAGCGACTTGTTGCCTCAAGTACAGGAAGCTTTCCGGGCATACCGCGGCCAGGACCGGGCTGCTCTGGATACCCAACTCCAGGAAGCAATTCAGAAAGCCAAAGAGCTCGAAGTAGACCCAGAAACTACCAAGAAAGTCAAGGAATTGCGAGAAAAGATGGCGGCCGCGGTGGATGTCACCGCCCTGGAAAACGAGGTCTACTCCGACCTGTATAACTTCTTCCGGCGCTATTATAACGAAGGCGACTTCCTGAGCCTGCGGCGTTACAAGGAAGGGGTGTACGCCATCCCCTACGAAGGGGAGGAGGTCAAGCTCCACTGGGCCAATGCTGACCAGTACTACATCAAGACCACTGAATATTTCCGAAACTATACCTTCAAACTACCTTCCGGGAAGCGGGTGCATTTCAAACTCGCCGAGGCCGACACCGAAAGAGACAATAACCAGGCCCAGGCCGGTAACGACCGGCGTTTCATTCTCAGTGAAACCGATCCCCTGCTGGAACAGGACGGCGATTTAATTATCCGATTTGAGTATCGTGCAGATTCGGGAAAGCGCAAGCAGAAGGAATTAAACGACAGGGCGATAGAGCAAATTCTGCACGCCCCCAGCTTTGGCGACTGGCAGGCGGAACTGGCTCGACTCCAGCCCACGGAAAAGAACCCCAAGCGCACTCTCCTGGAAAAGCATTTGACCGACTACACCGCCCGCAATACCTTTGACTACTTTATTCATAAGGACCTGGGAGAGTTCTTGCGCCGGGAGTTGGACTTTTTCATTAAGAACGAGATCATCTTTCTGGATGACATCGAGCACGAGTCCGCGCCACGGGTGGAGCAGTACTTAAGCAAGATCAAGGTTATCCGCGGGATCGCCCACAAGATTATCGACTTTCTGGCCCAGACTGAAAACTTCCAAAAGAAACTGTGGCTCAAGAAGAAATTCGTGGTGGAGACCAATTATTGCGTAACCCTGGACCGGGTACCTGAGGAGCTTTACCCCGAAATTGCAGCCAACGATGCCCAACGGGAAGAATGGGTGCGCCTCTTTGCCATTGACGAAATCAAGGGTAATCTGCACTCCCCCCAATATTCCAACCCTCTCACCGCGGAATTCCTTAAGGCCAACCCTTACCTAGTGTTGGATACGAAGTTCTATGGACAGGATTTTAAAGACAGGCTTCTGGCAAGTTACGAGGATATGGATGGACAAATAGATGGATTGCTGATTCATTCTGAAAATTTCCAGGCATTAAATTTAATACGGAATCGTTATCGGCAACAAATAAAATGCATTCATATTGACCCCCCGTATAACACCCAAACCAGTGGGTTCCTTTACAAGAATAACTATCAGCATTCTAGCTGGCTTGCCATGATGGAAAACCGAATAAATGTTGGCATGGCATTGCTGTCCTCTACAGGGTCGTTTTTGTGTCACATTGATGAGAATGAATATGAGCGCCTTTATTTCATAATGGATAGTTTCCCGATTCCGAATGCAGGAACTATAGTATGGGATAAGAGAAACCCTATGAATGCAGGTAGAGGCATAGCAACACAACACGAATATGTAATCTGGAGATCCTGGGAAAATACACCCATCTATCTCCGGAAAAAAAACTTAATTTCTTTGCTCAAAGCAGCGGCTGACATTGTTAGGAAACATGGTAGTGTTTCATACGCGGCGCAAAAGGAATACACAGCTTGGATTGCTAATAATCCTAACCTTACTGGAGGAGAGAAAGCATATAGATATTTAGATGAGCAAGGCTGCATCTACCAGAGCGTAAGCTTGAGGGCACCTGAGCCACGAAGTGACCCGAAGTTTCATATTCCTCTAATACATCCAGTTACAAAAAAGCCTTGTCCTGTACCCCCAAACGGATTTTCCCGTACGCCTGAGACTCTTCAAGCGATGATTGATAGGGGTGAGATCATTTTTGGACAGGATGAAAAAACTCAGCCGCGCCAAAAGGTAACTTTGACGGGTGAGTCAAAAAGGCAGATTTCCTCAATGATTGCAGATGGGCGCAAGGGCAAAGCTTATGTCGACCCATTGGGGTTGGATTTTCCATATTGCCACCCCGTTTCTCTATATGAGGAGCTTATTGGCGCGGCAACTGATTTGTCAGACGAAATTGTGTTAGATTTTTTCGCTGGTTCGGGCACCACAGCCCAAGCGGTGCTTAACCTCAATCGGGAAGATGGGAGTAGACGAAAATATATCCTCGTCGAAATGGGCGACTGTTTCGATACAGTCCAGGTGCCCCGGATCAAAAAGATTATCTACTCCAAAGACTGGAAAGACGGGAAGCCGGTGTCTCGGGAGGGCATCAGCCACATGTTCAAGTATCTCCGTCTGGAATCCTACGAGGATGCCCTGAACAACCTGGAATTCCGGCGCACCACAGCGCAGCAGCGCCTTCTGGAGGAAGCACCCCGGTTCCGGGAGAGCTATATGCTCTCCTACATGCTGGACGTGGAGAGACAGGGGAGTCCCTCGTTCCTGAACATCCAGGCCTTTGAGGACCCCTTCAGGTACAAGGTGAATATCGCCTCGGGCAGTGTGGGCGAAACCCGGCCGGTGACCGTGGACCTGGTGGAGACCTTCAATTACCTCCTGGGACTGACCGTGCGGCATCTGGATCATATCCGGGGCTTCCGGGTGGTGCAGGGCACCAATCCCCAAGGGGAAAAGGTGCTGGTAATCTGGCGCAATCTTAAGGAGAAAACCAACACCGACCTGGAAGAGTTCTTCCGCAAACAGGAATACAACCCCAAGGACCTGGAATTCGACCTGATTTACGTCAACGGCGACAACAACCTGGAAAACCTGCGCCGCCCCGACGAAACCTGGAAGGTCCGCCTCATTGAAGAGGAATTCCACCGCCTGATGTTCCAGGTGGAGGATGTCTAAGATGGCGGCCAAAGGAAGAAAGAAAAAAGGCGCCGCAGCGCTCTTCCCCCCGGACAAGCCCCTTAAGTTTGATGACAAGCTGGTCTTGAACCAGTGGATTCTGAGTCTTTTCGGGGTCTCCAGTTTCGAGCGCCTGACGGAAAACATGAAGGCGCCGGAGCTGGAAGGCTTCGACGAAGATAACGTCAGCCGCTATTACCGATTTCTGAGGGCGCAGCTCTTCGACCGGGCAGAACTGCCTTTTGATGTGCTCCTGGGCTACGACCAAAACATCGTGCGCCATTGGCTCTCCATCACGGAGCGGCGCAACCGCCAGGGGCAGGCCCTCTATCCCAAGTATTTCCAATATTTTTCCTTGCTCTTCGCCGAAATCTACCTGGACCGCTATTTCCGGAACCCGGAAGGGCTACTCGAAGCTCTCAACCGCCAGGTGGAAGCCTTCAACACCGGCAAGGCCCAGCGGGACCAGGTGCAGCCCTACCAGCGGACCGATCTGAACAAACTGGCCTTCTGGAGCGCCACCGGCTCCGGCAAGACCCTGGTCATGCACGTAAATATTTTGCAGTATCGTCATTATCTGGAACTGCATGGCCAGGGAAGGCACCTGAACCGCATCATCCTCCTTACCCCCAACGAAGGACTCTCCCATCAACATCTGGAAGAATTTCGCTTCTCCGGTATGGAAGCAGAACTGTTTTCCAAGGATGGCCGGGGGCTCTTTACGGGGCAGGCCGTAGAGATCATCGCTGTTCATAAACTCAGGGAGGAATCCGGCGACAAGACCGTGGCCATTGACGCCTTTGAGGGCATCAACCTGGTCCTGGTGGATGAAGGGCATCGGGGCACCAGCGGCGCCGAAGTGGGCCTCTGGATGAAGATGCGCAACCAGCTCTGCGAGCGGGGATTTTCCTTCGAATACTCCGCCACCTTTGGCCAGGCGATGAAGGCCAGCAGTAACAAAGCCCTGGAGCAGGAATACGCCCGCTGTATCTTGTTCGATTATTCCTATAAATATTTTTACCATGACGGCTATGGCAAGGATTACCGCATTCTCAATCTGGAAGATGACTCAGATGAGGCCGTGCGCCGTCGCTATCTCACCGCCTGCCTCCTGGCCTTCTACCAGCAGCTTAAGCTTTACGCCGAGCAGCAGAAAGAGTTCCGCCCGTTCCTGATTGAGCGGCCTTTGTGGATTTTTGTGGGCGGCAGCGTCAACGCCGTGCGCACCCAGCATGGCCGAAAAGTCTCCGATGTCGTGGATATTCTTTTGTTCCTGGCGGATTTCGTCAGCCGCAGGGCCGAAAGCGTGGATTACCTGGATAGATTCCTCCAGGGGCGCTCCGGCCTTCTGGATGCCCAAGGTAATGACCTCTTCGCCCGGGCCTTCACCTATTTGTTCAAACAGCGGCTTACCGGGGAGCAGGTTTATCATGATATTTTGCGGGTGCTGTTCAATGCTGCGTCTCCAGCAGGGCTGCACATTGAAAACCTGAAAGGCGCTGAAGGAGAGATAGCCTTACGCTTGGGGGATAACGAGCCCTTCGGATTGATTAACGTGGGGGATGCTGCAAACCTCTGCAAACTTTGCGAGGAACAGCGGGAGCTGGTAGTCAGTGACCGGGAGTTTGCCGGATCACTTTTTCGCACTCTAAGCGCCACTGAATCTTCGCTTAACATCCTCATCGGCTCCAAAAAATTCACCGAGGGCTGGAGTAGTTGGCGGGTGAGCACCATGGGCCTGATGAATGTGGGCCGGAGTGAAGGTCCACAAATCATCCAGCTTTTCGGGCGAGGGGTGCGCTTAAAAGGTCTGGATTTTTGCTTGAAGCGCAGCCGGAAGATTGCGGGAGTCAGGGCGCCGGCAGACCTGGAGTTGTTGGAAACCCTGAATATCTTTGGCATCCGGGCCAATTATATGCGGCAGTTTAAAGAATACCTGGAAGATGAGGGCCTGCCAGCCAATGAAGACCGGATTGAATTTGTCCTACCGGTGATCAAAGACCTGGGACAAAAAAGGCTCAAGACGATTCAACTCAAAGAAGGGGTGGATTACAAACGTCAGGGACCCAGGCCCACCTTAAAATACTTGGAACGGCTAAAGGTCGACCTGGATTGGTATCCTAAAATTCAAGCCTTGGCCAGTGCAAAGGGCGATCGTCTGGAAGTGGCGAAAAAAGATGAAGGTAGCTTCACGGCTAAGCACCTCGCTTTTATGAATCTGGATGAAATCTGCTTTGAAATGCAACGCTTTAAGAACGAACGGTCCTGGCATAACCTTAATTTATCCAGGTCGCACATAGCAGGCTTGCTAAGCCAGCCGGACTGGTATCGGCTTTACATACCCAAAGAAGAATTGGAGATTACGAATTTTTCCCAGGTGCGTCGCTGGCAGGAAATTGCCCTTACCTTGCTCAAGAAATTTTGCGACCGCTATTACAAGGTTAGGAAGGCTGAGTTTGAGAACCAGCACCTAGAGTACCGGGAGCTTACCGCCGATGACCGGAATTTCTTTGAGTCATATCAGTTCTTGGTGGAGCAATCCCGGAACGAAATCATCACCACGCTCCAGAAAATCAAGGAGCTAATTGACCGGAAAGAACTGAAAAACATCCAGTTTCATAAACTTTATTCCATCATGTTCAACCGACACCTATATCAGCCGCTGATCTATGTGAAAAGCGATTTTATCGAAGTTAAGCCAGTGGTTTTGGATAATGAAGGGGAACGGGATTTTGTCCTGGACCTACAGACTTTCTGCGAGAAAAACCAGGCTTTTTTTAGAGATAAGGAATTATATTTGTTGCGCAATCTGAGTCGGGGCCGAGGGATCGGGTTTTTTGAAGCAGGGAACTTTTACCCCGATTTTATCTTGTGGCTCTTTTCCGGTGGACAACAGTACATCACCTTTATTGATCCCAAAGGCCTGAGGAACTTGGACGGTCCCAATGACCCAAAGATCAGGTTTTATAGCACTATCAAGGAATTGGAGCAGAGATTGGCCGATCCCCAGGTGACCCTCAACTCTTTTATCATTTCCTCAACTCCTCTTGGAGAAGTATCATGGTGGAGTAACGGCATGACCAAGGCAGATTTTGAAAAACGCCACGTCTTATTTCAAAAGGAAGATAGAGATACCTATATTCAGAAGTTACTTAATAAAACATTGCTGACGTAAGGGGGGGAAAGGGCCGACCGGCTCACCCAGGCCGTCCTGGCCAAGGCCTTTCGGGGGGAGCTGGTCCCCACCGAGGCCGACCTCGCCCGCCGGGAGCACCGGCACCCCAAAACGCACCCTCAAACCTCCCCCCGGAAAGATAAATCTACGGCGCTCAGGGCCGTCACGCCCCCGCCACGGCCACGGAAGGGAGAATCCAAGGGAAAGTACGGGTAACTTTGCCGCGCGGCCAGGGGTCCACCGGAACCATCCCCGACGCTGCCACGGCCCCGGCCCAACGACGACCGCTACCCCGGCCGGATTTTTGATTTCAAAATTTTTGGGAATCCGGAAGACAGGGGGGCATCTTCAAGACGGGTTTTCTCTGGGGACAAAAAACGTCATAAAAGAAATTTTTGATGTCGGGTGCCAACCAAGTATTATAGTATAAGGGGGGTTAAAGGTACTTCCCCTTCTTCGTGTTCCCCATCTGTGGCTGACAGTACGGACGAGAGCCGGGCCAGGGCAGGGAGGGCCGGGGCCGGTCGCTGCTGTACCGTGGCGCTGCACGCTGGGGTGAAGGGCGTGAGAGGGCCAGGCAGGGCACAGACACAGGGCAGCCGGGGTGCCGGCGGGGGGCGGCGGCGCTGACCGGTGGCGCCGCCGGGGGGGTCAGGGGCCGCGGCAGCCCCAGGGTGACCACGCGTGGGCGTGGGTGCGTGGGCAGGAGGGGGTGTCCTGGCGCTGGGCCAGGGATCGGTGGTTGATGAGTACATGGTGCGGGGTGCGCGTCAGGAGGGGCAGGGCCGGCGCCTGGCGGGGCGCCAGAGGCCGGCGGGCAAGAGGCAGGATAGGGCCAGGGGACGGCCAATCGCCTCAGGGCGGGGCTCTCATCGGTGCAGGCGGCGGCGGGCCCCACATGGCCGCGGCGGGCCGAGGGAGACGAACCCAGGACCTTTGACGCTCAGGTACGACTGTGTTCTGGGCGCGATAACCGTGGTTACATTGGCCTCCCGGGCGTGGGGAAAACGGAAGCCGAACAACGACAGAGAAAGCGGCGGGGCCTGACAACAAAGAGCACATATATTCTGGATATGGCGAAGTTTTTGTCTCGGTGATAAGTTTGGGGTCATAGCAGATAGTGAAAGGCGTTTTATTAACTTTTCCCCGAAAGTTAATCAACCTGCCCTTCCCAAATCCTGGCCTCCCTACATCACTTGACAAATTAAATCCCCTTGTGGGAATGTGAATTCTAAACCCAAACAAGGGGGACCAAGTTGACATGGATTGTGGCGATAAAAATGTAGAAGGTAGTTCGTCTTCAATCGAGCTACCAGACGAATTTATCACCAAATTAATTACATGGCTTGAGACAACTCAGGACATCGATCCTGCATTATTAAATGTCCTTAAAGATCATCTTTTAAAGAAAAACCCAGCTCATGATGCAGTTGGTGAAGCTGCAAAGGCCCTGTGGAAATTGGCGGCAGATAGGACCATAGAGGATACAGATGCCTGAAATGATAACTATCAGCGATATTTCAATAGCTGGGTTCCGGGCCTTCCTGAAACTTCAATCATTTCATCTGCGCCGAAATAACCGGCCTCTTAGCTTGGCCATTTTTGCTCCAAATGTGAGAGGTAAGTCCAGTTTCGTGGATGCGCTTGAGTTCTTTTTCTCCTCTGACGGTACATTGAAAAGACTTGGGGTTAGAAGATCTGGAACCCAAGCTGGACGCGAGGCACTAGAGCATGTCAAAGCTCAAGATGCCAATATTGCCTCCGCAATTAACATTAAGTTCGCCGTGCAGTCAGGTGTAATCGAGGGTACTCGTACCGTAAAGCAATGTGAGGTGTGTCCTGATGCAGCGGTTAAAGTGACATCCGCTCGCAAGCTGGACTTTATTATTCGCGGATATGAGCTGCGTTATTTTGTAGAACAACAAACCCCTCTTGATCGATATCTGGAGATTTCAAACTGGTTTGGACTATCGTCTCTAACAGCCATCGAAAGCAACCTTCGCGAACTTAGACTTCATCTGAAGGCCGAACTCGACAGGGACACTCAAGCTGATTTACATAGAAGAGATCTGCGGCAGATTACTGGACAAAGCTTAACTATTTGGGATGAAGAACAGGTTCTCTCTTGGTTCAACAGAACTTACTTAGAGCCTTTGGACTCTGGGCTGGCCCTGGATGTACTTTCAAAAAAGAGCCTTATCTATCAAACCATCGCTGACCGAAAGAAACAAGAAGATGAGAGCGTAGGGCTTGCAGCCCTTAATGAGTTGTCGGATAAGATTCAAGCAGCATACCTTCTGGAAAAAGTGAATGGTTCCCAATCGGAATCAGGCGCTATTATTGATTTTAAGTCTGCGGCAATGGCTGTTATCCAAGCGTCAATTCTTGAGCAAGAGGAACGGGGCAAATCTGCTAGCGCTATGTTCTATGAAGTCTGGATAGCTTCATCAAAAATATTTAAGGAAGCGGCGGATATTGCGACCTGTCCTGTATGCGATACACCGATTCAACAGACAGCCAGGGGTAGCCGAGAATCCATAGCAGTCCATATCGATGCAAAAATTGCTAGCTTAAAAAGCTATAATGGAGCCTTGAACGCCCTCCAATCCGCTAAAACCGCAGCCCAGCAACAGCAAGGACTTGCCATTACCGCTGTTAGGAGTCTTCAGGTTGCATTGAGAGCTGTAGGTTTTGCATTAGATGCTGAGGCTATTGATGCTTATGCTGGTGCAGTTCAATCTTGGAAGCTTGAGCAGGAGCCACCTGACTCTATCTCATTTAAAGGCTTAATGGCTAAGACTTTGGAGTTGGTAGTTAAAGAACGCCAGCGCATAGAGAAACAGCAAGGGGAAAACACATATGGCAAGTGCTTAGCCAAGCTATATGAATTGATTAAGCTAAAAACAGACATTGATCAGCATAAGAAAACCATTGAGAAAATGCAGGTTATTCTCAAATCGCTCACTATCCTGGAAACGGAAATTTGTTCCAAAATTCGAGG
Organism: Pseudomonadota bacterium; assembly: GCA_018897875.1. Taxonomy (GTDB): domain Bacteria; phylum Desulfobacterota; class Desulfobaccia; order Desulfobaccales; family 0-14-0-80-60-11; genus 0-14-0-80-60-11. Next base: position 11,032 of record JAHIKF010000104.1, read on the forward strand.
GCATATACAGAATGTAATTGACACACTGAAGGACAAGGTGAATGCCCTTTACCGTGCTGTTCATGCAGATGAATCAGAGGCCCCGACTATTAGACTGGATCTATCCATTGAGACTAAACAACCACAGCTTAACTTATTGACAGATTTCGCCTCCAGCCGACAAGGGGTTGTACCAAGTGGATATTTTAGCGATTCCCAGGTCCACACATTGGCGCTTAGTTTGCGCTTGGCAGCAATGATAGCTCTTAACACCAATGTCCCTATAGTAATTTTAGATGATGTTGTGACCTCTTATGATGCAGAGCACCGTAAAGCGATCGCAGCGATGCTATCAACCTATTTTGCAGACTTTCAAGTCATATTGGTTACACACGATGAACGTTTCTTTGCCTATCTTAAGGACCACCTTCCTGCATCATCTTGGGTTTTCAAGCGTATCGGGGTTCTGGATAGGAATTATGGTCCAAAATTCCATGACCATATGATAGCAGATGAGGAAATTGAGCAGAAGCTGTCCACCGGGAAATCCGCCTCAAACGATATCCGGCAAGCAGAAGAGGAATGGCTTCTCGGCATCTGCCGCGATTTTCGCGTGGAGGTTGAAATCAGGGACATTCATAAACCATATGATTACGAACGCTCTGAACTCGCTATAGCCTTATATAAGTTCTTGAAAGACAAAAAAATTTCCGCACCATGCGTTCCGGGAGTTTCAAATCCCTTTCTCCTCAGCTTGCAGAGGGGTGAAGTTGAAAATTTTGGAAGTCATTTTTCTGATGACCCTAGCGCTTGGGGCTCTTTAGGCGATGAACAACGCCGATGGCAAGAATTTAAGTATTTCAGAGGTCTCTTTGTTTGTCCAGAGTGCGGAGGAACCAGGTTTAAAAGGCCCAAAGGAATGGAAAAGCCGGTATGCAGGAGGTGTGAACAACCTTTTAGCTTCAAGACTATCGACTCAATAACCCCACCTGCTGAATAAAGAAATGGTGGTTTGGCATAAACCACCATTAATCAAATCATTAACTTTTAAAAGTTAATAGACATGTCTAAGAGCATGGATAAGGACGCGTAGCCTGTAGATACCTTGCCACGAATTGGACTTATCGGTGGAGTGGGCAAAATTCCAGTCATGATATGGATAGGGGAAGCTTTTAGCGTCTTGATAAGTTTTCAATCATAGCAGGTATCCGCAGTCCAAGTAAGCTGCCGGTCCCCTGCCTGAGCAACTTCCGCACGGCGCATGACCCCTATGATCTGCTCCGGGGTAAAACGCCTCCTGCTGCTCATCTCCCTGCCTCCCTTCGATCCACCACTCTAACTTAACATGTGGATCAGTTTTTGGGGGGCAGGTCACGACATCGGCTCCTCCTTGGAGACTCCGCGAGCTCCTAACGTCAGAGTTGACCGGGCGCGGCGATTCCGAACAACGTGGAAAGCAAAAAATAAGTTAAAGAACGCTCTATCCGCCCTCCGGTCCAACGAGTTGTTGGGCGCCCTCGGGCGCCTCCTCTTCTTCAACGAGCGTAATTCCCCGTTTAGGCCCACCTGTCCGCTTGATCATGCAGGTTCGGAAGACTCCCGGGTTCTTGTCGATCAATTCCTCCAGGAATTCAACCGTATAGGTTTGATTGACCTCCTCCTGGATAGCCTCGAAGCTTGCTCGCTGTCCAGGCCTTTGCTTGAGTCTGTTCTGAACATGGTATCGCCCTCGCTTGAGCCTTTCATCGCGAGGATCCCAGGATTTCATTATGATGAGGCCCACGACGTAAGTGACAAAGAGAAGCCCAATGATCAAGGATTTGCAGCAGTCGTATTGGTCAAAGAAACGGAGATTGTTGAGAAAAAGGGACCAACCTCCCAGTAGCAACGGTAGCAAGAACAGGGAGAGAATGGTCAGGTCGGCCTTCGATGCTTCGCGAATCAAGTCAACGCAGGAGCGAATATCTTTGATTTCCATACAGAACTCCCTTATGAGCCCAACAATAATCAAATTGATCCGCATAAGGTGCGGAGATTCGGTTTCCTGTTCGCATAAGACTCCATTGCATCGCGTCTTCCGATGACCATTAATCTTTAGATATCAATTCCTTGCATCGAGGCTGACCCCTTATCACGGCACCTTATGCGGATCGGCATAATAACCTCCTCGATTGCCTCAAAACCTTTCAACCGGACTGCGCCGGAGCGGCCACACTGGACGACCGGCTAACGCCTTTTCCTTGGAAACCAAGATTATGCGGCAACCTTGGCTGCCGCTGTCAAAAAATGGTTTTTTGGGACCTCGTTGCCCGGGGAAAGTTCCCAAAAGTTTCGGTTCTTGAAGCCGATTCCTTTCAGCGAAGGTAGGATAGCACAAATAGAACCCGTGCATTTAAAAAGTTATTCGAGAATTGCGAATCACTTGCCACCAACGAAACTTCTCAATAATTCCAAAAAGTTGTCGCTATGATTTCATTATCTTGCACCGACATCCGTGGGGAGGAAGATTCCAGATGTCGGGGATGAAGGAATACCCGATTACCGGCGGAAATGGCAGGAATCCCTCAGGCCAAGAAGGCTATATATGATCTGAATATGGAAGGTTTTTAGCCAGTTGATAACTGTCGGATCATAGCAGATAGTTGGAGCCGCACGTCATAAAAAGAATCTTTTGTAATCTATGATAAAATAGAAACCAGCATGAGACAGCATTTTATTCCGATCCTCCACCTTAAACATTTCATTGGCCCCAATCCTAAAGGCCAAGTTTGGACTTACGATGCCCATACCGGTAAAGTGTTTTCCGGTACCCCTGAAAATACTGCTGTCCAAACTCACTTTTATTCAACTGAACGTCCTGATGGCACGATGGATACGCAACTGGAGGAATTTCTTTCAGAAATTGAAGGTAGTGCCGCCCCTGTTTATGAGGCTCTCTTACGTGGCGAGATACCGAAAGACTCCCAGGAGCGTGCCTACTTTTCTATGTTTCTTGCACTGATGTATGTAAGAACACCCGCCATGCGGCGGATGACTGCGGAGATAATCGGTCGCCAAATCCAGATTATGCAATATGCCTATGGCAGCAACCCAAAGGCATTTGATGCACTCCTCCAAAGACTGGAAAAGAAACAAGGGCTTAGCTTTGATGCTGAGGCCAGAAGTCTCCTCCAGGAGGCCATGATTAATCCTGCCGACTATATTTTTGAAATACCGCAGGAACACACTTTTGAAGGATTACATGCAGCAGATCACCTGGCCCCAATTTTACATCAGATGAGATGGTCTCTTGCTTCTTCTGTTCACGGATTTTTCATCACGTGCGATAATCCAGTAGTCAGGCATGTAGACCCAAAAACATGTCACCCTATTTACGGAGACCATGGTTTTTTTAATAAGACAGCCGAGGTCATTTTTCCTTTATCTCCTAAGTTGTTGCTCCTAATGTCCTGGAACGAGAATGTACCAGAATTGGGTACCTTCAAGGGCGATCACGTCGGTTTAATCAACCGATCACTTGCAGCTCACTCTGACCGTTACCTTTATGCTCATGTACATCACAAACGGCTAATTCAGCTGGCGGCGGAGTTCAGAGACATGCGGCCAGAAATGACAACAAAAGGATTCGGCCCAGATAAATTCGGAGAAATTAAAGTGCTACGACGACGGCAAAAATGAAACGCCGGTAAGGTGCATCGAATCCGTCCATGAATGCCGCCACCGAGTGGGACGGCCTCTCTCATTTGCATTATAGTTACTTGCCACAAACGAAACTTCTCAAAAATTCCGAAGAGTTGAATAGTCGAGTAGCGCAGGGGAATCTCACCCTCACGCCCTCACAGATCCGGACGTGAACCTCTCAGCTCATCCGGCTCCTCTTATCCAGCCGCCGGACGCACTCCCAGTCGCCAGTGCGCGAATAAATTCGGCTCTTGCCGGGC
>JAHIKF010000105.1 GCA_018897875.1 Pseudomonadota bacterium
GCGGGACCGCGACGGCTCACACCGTCTTCCCCATTAAACCCCGAAGGGTACCCGGATGCTTGAATATATAAAGTTACCCCGGGGCTGTCAACCTTAATCGGCCAGGGGACGGGCGTTCAGCTTTTCCCGGCCAGATCGGTCAACAGGCGGATGACCCGGGCCGCCACCCCGCTCCCCTGGCACACGGTCTCGGCAATGTCCCGGGGCCCCTGGCAGGTGCCGGCCAGAAAGACTCCCGGCAGGGTGGACTCCAGGGGGTGCAGGATGGGGTGGCGCTCCTGATAAAAGCCCAGCCCGTCTTTGGCCGGCGCCAGGTCCACAAAGGGCAGCGGCTCCCCGGACGCCTCCAAACCCACGGCCAGGACCGCCATATCCACGGCCAGCTCCCACCGCCCTCCCCTCTCCTGGTCCTCAAAGCAGATGACCGGGCGGCCATCGCCTGCCTCCTTGATTTGCCCCGGCAGCCCTTTGATGAACCGCACCCCCGCGGCCCGGGCTCTCAGGTACAACTCTTCAAAGCCTTTGCCGGAGGTGCGGATGTCGTTGAAGAAAATGGTGACCTCGGCGTCCGGCTCATGTTCCAGGGCCAGCATAGCTTCCTTGATGGAGGCGGTGCAGCAATAGCCGGAGCAATAGGGCAGGAACCGTCGGTCCCGGGAGCCCACGCACTGGATAAAGGCCAGACGCTTTACCGGTTGACCCTCGGGGGTTATTAGGCTGCCCATGGTGGGACCGGTGGCGCAGACGATCCGCTCGAACTCCAGGTTGGTCACCACCCCCGGGATGCGGCCATAGCCGTATTCGCTCTTGATGGTCGGGTCAAAGGGCCGGGCCCCGGTGGCCAGGACAATGGCTCCCACCGTGAGCCGCCGCTGGCTGGGCCGGTACAGGAGATTGATGGCCTGGTGCTCGCAGGCCTGGACGCACATCTGGCAGTCGATGCAGTAGTCCTTCTCGATGGTTGCCCTGAGCGGCACCGCCTGGGCGAAAATGATGCGGATGCATTTCCGGGGCTTGAGCCCCAGGTTCCAGCGGCTGGGCACGATCACCGGGCACACCGTGGTGCAGGTGCCGCAGCCCACGCACTTGCTCATGTTCACAAAGCGGGGCTTGATGGTGACTTCCACCTCGAAGCTCCCGGCCTGCCCGGCAATGCGGCTGAGACTGGCATAGCTGAGCAGCTCGATGTTCGGATGGGCGGCCACCTCCACCAGTTTCGGCCCGAGGATGCAGATGGAGCAGTCCAGGGTAGGGAAGGTCTTGTCCAACTGCGCCATGGTGCCGCCGATGCTCAAGGAGGACTCGGCCAGGTGAACCTTGAAGCCGGCGTTGGCCAGATCCAGGGCCGCCTGGCAGCCCCCCACGCCGCCGCCGACCACCAACACCTCCCGGCAAACCGGGACCGCAGGGATTTCCGGCGGCTCCCGGGTCTGAAGGGCCAGGGTCAAGGCGCCCAGGGCGGTCTCCAGATCAGCCGCAGACCGCACGTCCACCACCAGAAGCTTATCGCCTGCCAGCGCCTGGAAAAAGCCGGCATGGATCTCCGGCCCGCAGGCGGCCACCAGCCGGGGCCGGGCCTTGGCGGCCGCAAGTTTTTTGAGCCGCGCCAGGCCCTCCGGCGTGCACAGGGGCGGCGCCAGGTCGGCCTGCACCCCCGCCTGTTTGAGCCGCGCCGCCAGCTCCCGGCCATCCATCGCCAGGTCGGGGCAGGCGCATATGAGCACTTTACGCCGGGTCATTTGTTGGTTTTAATCCGCCGTCGCAGCCTGTTTTATGAGCTATTAGCCGTAGGGCGCGTTTCAACCGCCATTTTGTGGTGCGTAAAACGCACCCTACATTACTTGTTCTCCCGCCTCCTGGCCGTCACGGTTTCCCCCCCAATCCCCCAATTATCCGTATCCAACTCATCAATCACGACCACGGTGGTGGCGGGATTCTTGTGGAGCACCTTGACCAGCAGATCGGTAACTCCCTTAATGAGTTCGGCTTTCTCCTCCGGCGTCGCCCCATCCTTGGTGATCTTGATATTTACGAAAGGCATACCGTCCTCCTGGTTTTTCGATCAAAGCTGAGCTGATTCTCGCCTTTCCCTTTTCGCCTTTTACCCTTTTACCCTTTTACCCCCAATCTTTTAACCCTTTTCCCTTTTCGCCTCTATTTCTTGGGCCATCTCCTGGATGACCTGCTGGAAGTTCTTGCCCTCCGTGGCGGAAATCCACTTTAGGCGCAGGCGCGCCGGGTCTATGCCCTCCTTGGCCAGTTTAGGCCCAAGTTTTTCGATGCGGGCCTGGGTCCTGAGGTTCCCGGCCACGTAATGGCATTCCCCCGGCGGGTGGCAGCCGGAGACCAGCACCTGGCCGGCGCCCCGCCCGAAGGCATGGAGGATGAACTTGGGATGAACCCGCCCGGAGCACATGGTGCGGATGATCCTGACCGCCGGAGGGTATTGCAGCCGGGACACCCCGGCGAAATCCGCGCCGGCATAGGAGCACCAGTTGCAGCAGAAGGCCAAAATCTTCTCCTCGGGATTGGCCGCCAGGGCCTCATCAATCTGGGCCAGGATCATCTCGTCGGTAAAGCCCCGGGCGATGACAGCATTGCTAGGGCAGGCCCCGGCGCAGACCCCGCAGCCTTTGCAAGCCGCGGTGATGATCCGGGCCTGGCGAGATTTCCCCTCTCCCACCATTTCCACCGCCTGGAACGGACATTCCTGGTAACAGCTCTCGCAGCCGATGCACTTCTCCGGGTCCACCTCGCAAATCAGGCCGTCCAGGGTGATGGTGTCGTGGGCCATGAGGGCCAAAATTTTGCCCGCGGCCCCGGTGCCCTGGGTAATGGACTCGGCCAGGTCCTTGGGGCCCTGACAGGCTCCGGCCAGGAAGATGCCGTCTAGTACCGTCTCCAGGGGGCGCAGCTTGGGATGGGATTCCATGAAGAAACCGTCGGGCGACACTGGCAGCTTCAGCACCTCCCGGAGGGTGGAGGTATCTCCCGGCGTCATGCCCACCGCCAGGACCGCCAGGTCCACCCGGTCGGCGCTCACCCACTGCCCCAGTTCCTGGTCCGCCTCGATGACCACTTGGGCCCCCTCAGACGGCCGGATATCCCTTACCTTCGCCCGCATGAACCCGATGCCCGCCTCCCGGGCCTGGGTGTAGAGGGCCTCCCACTCGCGCTTGACCGTCCTGAGGTCCCGGTAATAGATGCGGATGCGGGCCTGGGGCAGGCGGGCCTTCAGTTCCAGGGCCTGCTTCAAGGCCGTGGGGCAGCAGACCCGGGAACAGTAGCGGTTCCCCTCTGCTTCCCGGGAGCCGACGCACAGGACAAAGGCGATATCCTGGGGCTCGGCGGTGGCGCCAATGGCCCGCACCCGGCCCCCGGTGGGCCCCTGGGGGTCCAACCGGCGTTCCAGGTCCACCGTAGTGATGACCTGGGGCTGGGCGGTCCAGGCTTCGTAACGGCTGCCCGCCGGCGTAAAGGGCGCAAAGCCCGTGGCCACCACGATGCTCCCCACCTCCAAGGTTGGCTCGATTTCCCCCCCTGCCTCCAGGGTGATGGCCCGGCGGGGGCAGGCCGGGACGCACAACCCGCAGCGATCGCAGTGCAACCCATCCACCACGTAGCGGCCCGGAAAGGACGTGGGCGACGGCCGGTAAATGGCCGCCCGGGGAGCCTGTCCCAATTCCCGGTCAGCCGGGACCGCAACCGGGCAGACTGCGGCGCACTCGCCACAGAGATCACAGGCTTGGGTGACCCGCGGGCAGGCTTGCGTGACCGCCACCCGGTAGTTGCCCAGGTGGCCGCCCACTTCGGTGACGGCGCTGTCGGTGAGCACCGTGATGCCGGGGTTAAGCGTCGCCGCGGCCATCATGGGGTTAATGAGGCTGACGCTGCTCTGGCCCTGGGGAAAAGTCTTGTACAACCGGTTGGCCATGCCTCCCAGCACCGGGGCGCGCTCCACCAGGGTGACGGGAATCCCGGCGTGGGCGATGTCCAGGGCGGCCCTCAGGCCCGCCGGCCCCCCGCCGATCACCAGGGCGGCCCGGGTCAGGGGCACCTGGCGCTCGGCCAGGGGGACCGCATCCCGCACCTTAGCCAGCCCCATGCGGATCAGCTCCAGGGCCTTGACCATTGCCGCTTCCGGTTCCTGGGCGTGCACCCAGGAGCAGTGCTCCCTAATGTTGACGATTTCCAGGAGATAGGGATTGACGCCGTTTTCGGCCAGCAGGCGCCGAAAGGTGGGCTCGTGGAGCTTGGGGGAGCAGGCCGCCACCACCATACGGTTCAAACCGAACTGCTGGATATCCTTGGCTATATCCCGCTGGCCCGCCTCGGAGCACGAATAAAGATGATCCTGACATACCGCCACCCCCGGCAAACTTCGGGCCTGCTCCGCCAGGGCCTCAGGGCTGATGACCCCGGCAATGTTGTGGCCGCAGTGACAAATATAGAGGCCTATGCGCGGGGTTTCGATCATAGTTATATGCAATCCCGGGTCGTTGCCCTGATAGAAAATGAGGGGTAAAAGGGGAAAAGGCGAAAAGGGAAAAAGGGAAAAAGAAATAAGATAATTCTCATGAGTCGCAAGACCTCAATGATTTGATCTGATTGAATAAATAGCGGCTTAATTCCATAACTGCCTGGCGCAATGCCTCATATTGAGACGGTTCCAGATAGCCGAGGTCGAAAGCAACATTTAAGAGACTCCTGACCTCTCCGGTTGAGCCCTTGGCATAATTCAGAAAATTGACGTATTCTTTGCGGGAGGAGCGCTCAAAACCTTCGGCGATGTTGGTGGGAATCGAGATAGCCGCCCGGCGCAACTGATCCCGCAGGGCAAAATCCCTGCATAGCTCACCCTCTCTACTGATAAGATAAACCTGTTTGACGATCTCCATGCCTTTCTGCCAGACCAGGAGATCCTCAAAACTCTCTATCTTCTTCCGCTTTTCCGTCATTTCCCTTTTACCCTTTTCCCCCCAATCTTTTAACCCTTTTATTTATTCACCAGCTTTGCTACTGCCGTGGCCCAGGCCTGAGAAAACTCCCCGAGTTCCGCCACCACTTCCTCCCGGACCAGGGTGATGGCCGCGTCGTCGCAGATATTGACGCAGACCCCGCAGTAGGCGCAGTTTTCAACCCGGAACCAGACCCGGTCGCCTTCCCGGGCGATGGCCTTCACCGGGCAGAGTTCGATGCACTTGACGCAGTCCGGCGGGCACTTGTGGTCGTCGATGACCAGCCGGCCGCGGAATTGGGGGTTGACGCAAATAGCCTCGTACTCGCACACCGTCAGGCACTGGGTGCACCTCAGACAGAGGTCGGGCACAGGCCAGGTCTGGCCCGCGGCCTCATCCAAGACGATGGCCTGGCGGGGACAGGCGGCCAGGCACTTGTGGCACTGCTTGGGGCACTCTGTCAGATCGTTGGGCACCAGCTTGAGTTGTTGGCGGCACCAGTGCTCCTCCCCTTCGGGGGCCGCCGGACAGGGCAGGAGGCACCGGCTCTTGTCCATGTCGATCTTGGGGAGAAACGGCGCCAGCCCCTGGTGGTCCGCCATGATGGTCTTGACCTGGCCGTTGTAGCTCAGGGTCACCGCCGCCACCGGGCAGAAATGGGCGCAGATTTCGCACATCAGGCAGAGGCGGGGGTCGATGCTGATGTCCAGGCCATCGTCGCCGGGAATTATGCTGACCGCGTCCCGGGGGCAGACTCGGGCGCAGATGTCGCATTTCAGGCACAGAACCTTGTCCAGACGCAGCTGCACCGTATCGACGAACAGCTTCAGCGTCAATTCCAGCTGCGTGGCGGTTTCGCGTTTGACGACCCGGGGTTTCATGTCACCTTCAATTGGGATTCTCTAACCTGTCGCCGCAGATTTTAGCTACCTCAGCACAGGCTGAAAGCCTGGGCCACCAAAAATTCGAATTCCTGGTCTCCCAGCAGCGATACATGTTCCAATGGAACACCCGCACTATGAAAAATCGGTGGGGCGGGCGTCCTCGCCCGCCACTCAACTGGACTCATGGTGCGTAAGACGCACCCTACGAAAGACTTTTCAGAACAGGAGCCTATCAACCGAGTGTAACTATTGCTTCTCTCCCTTTTCGCCTTTTACCCTTTTCCCCTTTTACCCCCTACTTCTTATCCCCCTCCAGCTTCCGGTGGTATTCCCTCGCCTTGAACTTCAACTGGCGGCGGCGCAGGTTGGCCTTCACATCGGGAAACTGCACCAGGAGCAGGACGTACTTGTCGCAGGGCTCCAGGTCAGGGCATTGATAACAATGTTCGATCTGCCGGGCCAGGGCGCAGACCCGGATGGGGCAGTCGTCCAGGCCCCGCCCGTTCCGGCAGCCGGGGCATTCCGTGTGGGCCAGGAACCATTCCAGCCCCCTTCTGAACTCCGGCAGGCTGAAACCCTCCGGCCCGGGGAAGCAGTGGAGCCAGACGTTGGCCCGGAATTGTTCCAGGTAGGCGTTTAGCCGGGAGACCGTTTCCAGGAAACCGGGGTGGCCCAACTGGCAATCATCACACAGACCGCAATAACTCTCTCTCATGGCCGTTCTCCTGTAAAAGCTTTCAGCTGTCAGCTATCAGCTTTGATAATCAAAGGGCTGCTGCTGTTCGTGGGTGCGCCCTGACCACCATAATTCTTCAATGGTTCTGTAGGGGGTTAACCTCGTTCCCAAGCTCCTGCTTGGGAACGGATATTTTTGGCCCAAGCTCTGCTTGGGCACCATATTGTCATAACTTGCTAATATTGTTCTAAATGGGCTTTGCAAAGCAGAGCTTTGCTCCAAAATGGGTTCCCAAGCTGGAGCTTGGGAACCAGAAAACAAAAGCCGCCAACAACCTGTACCAACCTTGCTATTAGTTTACTACGCCGAAAAATTTTGCCGACCATTAATCGCCGCCCGTCCTCATCTCGCCGCCGCAGGCCGCCTCGATCTGGGCGGCCAGCTCCGGCTCGGTGCCCCGGCTCATGTGGATGGCCCCGGCGGGACACTCCGCGGCGCAGACCCCGCAGCCCCGGCAGACCTCGAGGCGCACCTCGGGCTTGCCATCCGAGAGCGCCACCGCCCCGAAGGGACAGAGTTCGACGCAAGCCAGGCAGCGCCGGCAGGCCTCCGGGGTGATCATGGCCACCATTTCGCCGGCCAGCAGTTCCGTCTGGAACAGAATCCCGGCGGCCCGAATCGCCGCGGCCTGGGCCTGGGCCGCGGCCTCCCCCAGGCTCTTGGGATAATGGGCCACCCCGCAGAGAAAAACCCCTTCAGTAGCCGAATCCACCGGCCTGAGCTTCTGGTGCGCTTCCTGGAACCACCCGTCCAGAGTCTGGGCCACCCGGAGTTTCCGGGCCAGGGCCTCGCGGCCCACCGCGGGTTCAATCCCCGTACTCAAGACCACCAGGTCCGCGGCCAGGGCCATAACCTGGCCCAAAAGCTCATCTTCCACCCAAACCGTGAGGGGCCGCCGCCGGGCTGCGGTCACCCGGGGCGGGGCAGCCGCCTCAAAGGGAATGAACGCCACCCCCTGGTCCTTGGCCTTGACGTAGTAGGCTTCCCGAAACCCATAGGCCCGGAGGTCCCGGTAGAGGATGGTAATCCCCATCAGGGGATAGCGTTCCTTGAGCAGCAGGGCGTTCTTAAGGGCCTGGGAGCAGCACAGGCGGCTGCAATAAGGGTGGTCCGGCTCGCGGGACCCCACGCACTGGATCATCACCACGGAACGCACCTTGGGTAAATCCAGGTCGCCAAAATGGATCTTGCCCTCCAACTCCCGCTGGGTGAGCACCCGGGGATCTTCCCCGTAGAGATAGCGGCCCCGGGGCCGAAACTCCCGGCCGCCGGTGGCCACCACGATGACCCCGTGCGACAGTTCCCGCGCCCTAAAGCCGTCCTGGGTGAGGCGGCGCACCGCGCTCTTAAACTGGCCCACGTGCCCCGTGAGCTTAATCAGTTCGGTCTGGATATAGACTTCGATGTTGGGGTGACGGTAGACCGCGGCCTGGAGCTGGTGGAGAAATTCCTGCGGGTCCGGGCCTTCTAAGGTAAAGAACAGCTCCCGGGCCAGGCCGCCCAGGGAGCTCTCCCGTTCCACCAGAAAGGTGTGAAAGCCCTGGTCCGCCAGGCTCAGGGCGGCGTTCATCCCGGCCACGCCGCCCCCCAGCACCAGGGCCCGGGGAATCACCGGGAAGCTCTGGGGCTGGATGGGCGACAGGACCGCGGCCCGGGAGACCGCCATGGCCACCAGGTCCAGGGCCTTGGTCAGGGCCGCGTCCGGCTCCGTCTGATGGACCCAGGCGCACTGCTCCCTGATATTGGCCAAGGCAAGGTAGCCCGGGTTCAGGCCGGCGGCGGCCAAGACCTCCCGGAAGACCCCTTCGTGGGTCCGGGGACTGCAGGCGGCCACCACCACCCGGTTAAGCCCTTGGGTCTGGATGGTCTCCCGCATCCGGGCGGTAGAATCCACCGCGCAGGAAAACAGGTTGTCTTCAACCAGGGCGACCCCGGGCAACCGGGCCACGGCCGTCGATAGTTTCGCCAGATCGATGCTCTTGGCGATATTGGTGCCGCAGTGACAGAGAAAGACCCCGATCCGGGGAGGAAATTCCGCCACCCGGCTGGGAACCGGTTTCGTCTTGGGGGCCCAGGCGCGGCTGGCGGTGGTCATAAGGCGCGAGGCCACCGCGGCCGCGGCACTGGCGGTGGTCACGGATTCGGGAATGTCCATGGGTTCCCGGGCGGCGCCGCACACCAGCACTCCCGTCCGGGCGGTGGTCACCTGGAGCAGCGGCGAGGTCTGGATGAACCCGTGATTATTGAGCCCCACCCCCAGGCGCCGGGCCAACGAAGGCAGTGCGCCCCCGGGCCTCAGCCCCACGGACAAGACCGCCAGATCAAAGGGCTGCTCCCGGGGCCGCCCGTGGGCGTCGGTAAAGCGCACCCGCACCCCGCCCTGGGGCTGGGGAGTCACGGCGGTCACCCGGGAGCGGACCAGGCCGACGCCTTGACCCCGGGCTTGCTCCAGATAGCCTTCATACCCCTTGCCCTGGGCTCTCAGGTCCATATAAAAAATGGTGGATTCCACCCGCCGGGCGCTGATTTCCCGGGCCACCAGGGCTTCCTTGAGGCTGGCCATGCAGCACACCGTGGAGCAATATGCCGCGCCGGCCTGGGGGTCCCGGGACCCCACGCACTGGATGAAGGCCAGGCGGGCCGGTTCGGTGTGATCCGACGGCCGCACCAGTTTGCCCCCCTGGGGACCGGTGGCGCTCAACAGCCGCTCGAACTGCACGCTGGTCACTACGTCGGGATGCCCATACCCGGGAAACTCGTCGGCCGGCGCCGGGGTGGCACCCAGGGCGAGAATGATGGCCCCCACGGACTCGGTCCATTCCACCGCCGCGTCTTTAAGATTTATGGCCCCGGCCGGGCAGACCTTGATGCAGGCCTCGCAACTCTTCCCCCGGAAAATCCGGCAGGCCTCCGGGGCGAGGTAAGCCGCCTGGGGAATGGCCTGGGGGAAGGGCACATGAATGGCCTTGGTCTGGCTGAGCCCGAGATTATACGGGTCCGGGAGACTCTGAGGGCACACCCGGACGCATTCGCCGCAGCCGGTGCATTTACCCACGTCCACAAACCGGGGCCTCCGGCTCAATAGGACCTGGAAATCCCCGGCCCGGCCCCGGACCTCTATGGCCTGGGTGGACGTCTGGATCGTGATCAGGGGGTGGCGGGAGATCTCCAGCATCCGGGGACTCAGGATGCACATGGCGCAGTCGTTGGTGGGAAAGGTCTTGTCCAACTGCGCCATCCGGCCGCCGATGGAGAAACCCGCTTCCACCAGGGTCACCGGCAGCCCCACAGCCGCCACCTCCAGGGCGGCCTGGATACCGGCAATGCCGCCGCCCACCACCAATACCCGGGGGTGGGCCACCCGATCTAATGGCCGGATCGTGGCCATCACACGCACGCGCTCCTTTGGACAGGTCGCCGAATCCCCGTGGGGGCAACCCACCGGGTCGCCCCTACGAGGCTGGAACATATTTCATGCTGCTTCGAAAAGTTTTCCGTTTTTCGTTTTCCGTTTTCTGTGGAAAAGCCGCCCCGGCTGTTGGGCTCCGAAAAGTTAATTGTAGGGCGGGCACCGCCCGCCATAATTACGATCTCCACTTTTTCATGCTTTGCGGGTGGATCGAAAGGCTCATGAATGACTGCCATGAAAACCCCCCGGCTATTCCACCTCACCGGCTATCCGGGCCAGGGCGTCTTTCACCTCTGACTCTTCAGGCTCGGACAGGAGTTCCCCGATGAGGCGCCGCCTCAGTTCCTGGATCAGCCGCTCCCCCTGCTCCAACCGGGCCACCCGGGCCGGGCTGATGAAGCCGTCCCGAAGGGCCAGATTTCTCAGACCCTGGATGATATCCAGAAAACGCACGTCCTGGGGGCACTGAAAGGAGCACCGGGCGCAGCGGGCGCAGTGCCAGAGGGCCGGAGAACCCAGCAGGGCCGCCCGCTGGCCGTAAAGCACCTGGCGGATGATCTGGCTGGGGCTGAAGCCGGGCGTCAGTTCGCTCACCGGGCAGGTGGCGGTACAGACCCCGCAGGCAAAACAGCGCCAAAGATGCTGACAACCGGGCTCAGCAGCCACCTCGTCTTTGAACTGGGGATCCAGATCTTGAAGGTTTACGGTTTCGGTCATAATGAGCCTTCAGCTGTTAGCAGTTAGCTATTAGCTATTAGCTATTAAAAAAATCATGAGCAATATCCAGGCGCGATAAATTTATCAGTTCAATAGGGTTACTAACTGCTAATTGCTAACTGCTGATCAAAACAACTCAATGGCCTCGGTGGGGCAGTACTGGGCGCACTTGCTGCACTTCTCCGCCGCCTGGACCAACCGGGTGCACAGTTCCTGGCGGACCACCACCACCGTGCCGTTGACCACGTGGAAGACCATCTGGTCCTGGGGCCGGGGCCCCTTGCCCAGCCGGGCTGCATCACAGTTTCCCAGGTGGAATTCGCACATGGCCACGCAGATGCCGCAGCCGTTGCATTTTTCCGGATCGACGCGCATCCCCGCCGCCGCGGTCAACGGCCCCAGGAGTTCGTGCAAGGCCTCGATGAACCCGGCATAGTCGGGCTCATGGAGGACCGGGCAGTCCTCCGGCGGCCGTTCCCGGGCCAGAAGTAATCCGGCAAACTCGGCGCAGCTAACGCCGCACTGCCGGCAATCGGTGCCGGGCAAGAATTCCAGGAGTTCTTCTGCCGTGGCCATACCTTACGCCGTTTTCCCTTTTGAGTGCCACCAATCGAACAGTCCGAGTAATAACCCCTTCATATCCCACTCTCAAATAAACCAAAACCCAGAACCTAAAACCTAAAACCTGTTTTTAGATTCCCACCCAGGGTCCGCCCAGACCTTCCCTGACCCAGAGGTTTTCCCGGCGCAAACTCTGGAACTGGCAGATTTCCGCCAGTATGGGGGTGGCCTCGGCCCCGGTTTGCCGGTAATACGTGGCCCGGGGCGCCTCGGGGTTCACCAGGCTGAAGTTGTCTACCACGACTTCCCCCGCCTTGAGCAGGGTGCGGCAGCGGCCCAGGTAATGGTGCCACTGGCCGGGGGGGGCATACGCCGGTACGTCATAGATGGCCACGTCGGCCCGGGCGCCCAAGCTCAGACGGCCCCGGTCCTCAAGGCCCAGCAGCCGGGCGGGCAGGGTGCGGGTGGCCCAGACCCACTCCGACAGCGAAAAGCGCCGCGCCCCCAGGTCATCATGCCAATCCTGCCGGCGGGCGGCGTGGTCCCACAGCCAGGAGAACAGCCGGGGGTATTCGCTCACCGGCGCCTGGGTCTGGCCGGCCCCGGAAAAGGCCGCCTGGGAACCCTGGCAGCACAGGGCCAGGGCCAGGGCCCGCCGGCCCGCGGCCTCGTCCAACGCAGGGTTGAGGTCCAGAGGGCGGAACCACCCCAGGTCTATCCGGACCGGCAGCCGGGTCTGTCCGGCCTGAGGTCCGGGGAGCATGAGCCCCAGGTCCATCGTGGCCCCCGCCTCCAGATGGGCCAGGGCGGCCTCCACCAGGTCATCGGACGTCAGCGCCGGGCCCAGGGCGGCCAGATGGAAGGCCGCCGGCTCCGGCAGACGGGCCCGCAGCACCTCGGGGGAGGCTTCCAGGGACAGGGGCGCCCCGGTAATCCGGGCCAGGTGGGCCAATACCTCCAGGGTTGGCTCCGGTTCGATGGTGCGGTGGGCATAGAAACCCTGCCGGTACCGGACAAAGGGATCCACCACCCGGAAATTGAGGGCCCGGGTCTCGTCCAGCAGATACAGGAGGGTTTGCCCCACTTCGGGAAGAAGCTCCGGGGACCGTAGCCACTGGTCGAACTCCCGCAGGTTGAGAACCAGGGAGGCGGAGGTGTCCACCACGGGCAGGCCCGCCAGTTGGCGTTGGACGTAGCCCGCAGTCCAGGCCGTCAAAAAGGGCTCGTGCACATGGGTATATCCCAGGAGGGCATAGCTCTCCCCCAATTCCCGGAGAGAAGGCGCCCCGTTGGTCAAGCGTAAAAAGTTGAGGCCGTAGGTGGCCACCTGACCCCGGAGCTCAATCCCCGCCGGCGTCACTATCTGACCCCGGGCCTCGATCTCCCGGTCCACCTCGGGGAGCGAAGCCACCAGCCGCCCGTCTTCGACGTAGAGGTCGCCGGCCTCTCCGTCCCAGCCGCAGGTTGGATCATACAGGCGTCCCCCGGCAATTTTAAGGCGCATGGCGCAGGCTCCAAGCTATCAAGGTGGAATACGTAATTAATCGACAGCCCATAGGGCGGCCCGCGGCCGCCATTTCAGGCGTGCCCGGCACGCAGTGTGACATTCCACAATTAATATGGCATTTAAAGTTGCGGCTTTCTTCCCCCCTTTCCTAAAGGGGGGTCAGGGGGGATTAAATAAGTGCTTAATAATCCCCCTAAATCCCCCTTTAAAAAGGGGGACTTATAACACCCGACCTTCACGATAGGGCTTGTTTTTTGCCATATAATTTATAGATCACAAAACTAGTGCCCGCGGTCAGCCTCAATCTTGCGCCCCGATCATCCGGTGCAGGTCCGTGAGCACCTGGTGGTCCGGGGGCAGCACCGAGTCCACCAGCTGCTTCAGGACCAGGGGCAACCCATCCATGCGATAGGCCACCTCGGCCGCCTCAATTCCGGCCAGGGCAGTGGGCAAGATAACCGCGGCCTGGCCGGTGGTCCGGTTGGCAAACGGGCTCAAGGCCACGATAGGCACCCGGCGGCGCTTCAGATCCTCCACCTGCTCCTCCGGCAAAAACCACAATAAATCCGCCCCGGCGACCAAGACCGCGTCTACCTCCCGAAAATCCACCGGGGTGTAGTGGGTCACCACCTCCCCGGTCCCGAAATCCGGCGCCCCGGCCCGGCCCATCTCATTCAGCAGCAGGTGGTACAGCCCGTTGGAGTTGAAGTCACTTGACAGGGGAAACAGGAAATATCTCGCCTGTTGATTTAGTAATGCCACCAGGCGGGCCAGCCGGTCAAACAGTTCCAGGGCCGGACCATAACTGACCCCCCGGCCGCAAAAGATGACCCCGCAGGCGGCCTGGGCCAGAAATTTGGCCAGCCGCCGGGTGCCCCGGACCACGGGGTCGGGCGGCGGCTCCCCGGCCAGGATGGCCGCGACTCCGGCAACCAGATCCACTTCCTGCCCGGGGTTGATCTGGATAAACAGAGGGCAGAACCGGGCCAGCTCGGTGGGGTAGATGTCCACCGCCGCCGCCTGCCGGTCTTCGATACCCCGTTCGGTGAAGCGGCCCCGGGCAAAGACGGCGTAGCGCACCACGTGCCGGGGGGCGGAGTGGATGGGATTGGCGCCCCAGAACAGCACCGTGTCGGCCTCATCCCGGATGACCTCCAGGGGGGCCCAGGCCAGGCCGTGCTCTTGGATGCTCTGGTAGTAGGGGGCCTTGAAGGCCAGATCAGCCGGTTCCAGCCGGGCGCCTAAACTGCGGGCCAGTTTCAGGGCCGCTTCCTGGGCCCAGGAACCGGAATTGGTCAGCCCATAGATGAGCGGCCGGCGGGCTCGGCTCAGCACCTGGGCCGCTTCAGCCAGGGCCGCCTCATACGTCGCCGTTTCCCGTCGCCCTTGATGACGAACCTGGGGCTCACGCAGGCGGTGACGCTCTTTCTTGGGATGAAATTTCTTGGCGTGGAAAAAGCGGCTCACGCCCCAGAGGCAGACATTGCTGACCTCTACAATCCGGTCCCCGTCGACGGTGACATCCAGGTCGTCACAGAGGCAGCCGCAACCGGGACAGATGATGGATTCGTGTCTGTCTCCCACGTATTGCTTGCACCTAACTTGGTTTAGACACAGACATACTACCATTAATCCCCAGCCCTGCCCAGCACATAATCAGGGCCAGGCCGGGCCGCGGTAATCTCCATAGTTGCCGGTCACTGCGGTGGCCTACCCAAGGATGTGTTATAGTATAGGGAGATTTTCAAGGGCCTTTGGTCGTCAATTATGAAAAGGGTGGTGGGGTGGGCCTCCGTGCCCGCCGCCTTTGGTGGCACAGGCTTCCAGCCTGTGCGCCGCACCGGCAAGATGCCGGTGCCACTAAGAATTTTTCTAAGCAGTCACTCATGGGCCTTTGGCCCACCCGCAAATTATGAAAAGTTCATATCTGCCCTGCCTCTTGACTTTAAACCTTGAACTTTGAACTTTGCCCCCGGCACCTCTCCATGCGCTACGACGGCCCCATCTACCGGCCCCCCAGTGAAGCCGACAGCCTGCTCGTCCAGGCCACCGTGGGCTGCCCCCACAACCTCTGCACCTTTTGCATGGTTTATAAAGACGGCGTGAAGTTCAAGGTCAGGCCGGTGGCGGAGATCAAGGCGGACCTGGACGAGGCCGCGGCAACTTATGGCTCCCGGGTGCGCACCCTGTTTTTCCCCGCCGGCAACACCATCGCCATGCCGGTTGCGGCCCTGGCGGCAATCTGCCGTTACAGCTACACCCTCTTTCCCCTCCTTGCGCGGATCACCGTCTATGGTTCGTCCCAGTACATCCACCGCAAAGGTCCGGATCAGCTTCAAACCCTGGCCCAGGCCGGGTTGGGGCGGATTCACGTCGGGGTGGAGTCCGGCGACGACGTCATCCTGACCCGAATCAAAAAAGGCGCCACCGCCCGGGACCACATCAGAGCGGGCCAAATGGCCCGGGCCGCGGGCCTTGACATCAACGCCTACGTCATCGTGGGGATCGGCGGCCAGGACCGCTCCGAGACCCACGCCCGGGAGACCGCCCGGGTCATCAGCGACATGCAGCCGGCCGTGGTGCGCCTCAGGACCTTCGTCCCCAAGGTCAACACCCCCTTGCTGGCGGACGTTCAGGCCGGGCGGTTTCAGATGCTCAGCCCCCTACAGGCGCTCACGGAAACCATGACTCTCCTGTCGCACATCACGACGCCCACGCAGGTTACCAGCGACCACTACACCAACTATCTCGACATCGCCGGCCGGCTGCCCGAGGACCGGGACGCCATGCTCGAGGCGCTGCGCCGGGCTTTGGGCCGGGACGAGTCCACTTTTCGCCCGTTCTTCATCGGTACGCAGTAAGTTTGATACGAAGTTGCAGTCAAAAGACATTGAATATTCATGTCATTCTGAACGGAGCGCAGCGGAGTGAAGAATCTCGGCGGCTTAAAAAGAGAGATTCTTCGCTGCGCTCAGAATGACAAATAATAGTCTTTTGATTGCTTTTTGGTATGAGAGGAGGCCGGGGGCGTAGGGGCGGTTCGCGAACCGCCCCTACGTCTCGTCTATAAATTTTTGACCGCAACTCGGCATAAGGGGTGGAAGACGGAAGGAATTTTTTGTAAAGGCAGGGCTTCTTACGAAAAAACGAAAGAGCCGTAGCCCCTTCCCCCAAATCTGCTTTCAGCTTTTTTCGGCCACGGCCCAGATCATTTCGTAGCTTACCGGGATGGCGCCGTCTCTGCCGTAGTTAGTCTGATACGCCGCCATGAGGGCGTGCAGCAGGCGGGGAGAAAATTGGCCGGGCCGGGGGTTGGTGGCCCCCGTGGCCTGGAGGGCCTGGAGAAACTCCTTAACCGAAGGGAAGGTGGCGGTGGCCATTTCCCGGCCCAGCCGGACCTGGGGAAATCCGGCCCCATATAAGCGGTCGGACCAGGTCTCCCGGTCGCCAAACCCCTGGGCGGGAATCGGTGGAATCGCGGGGAGGTTCAGGCTCCGGCCGGCTTGGTTCAGGGACTCGGCCAGTTCCTGAAAGGTTCGGGGTCCCAGGGTGGAGAAGGCCAGGACGCCCCCGGGAGCCAAATTCCGGTATAAGGCGGCCAGCGTCTCCCCGGGACGGGTGAACCACTGGAAGGTGGCGTTGGCGATAATCAGATCATACTCGCCCCGGAGCGGGGTCTCCCCGTCCGCCACCAGCCACGCCACCCCCGCCTCCGGCCCCAGTCGCCGCCGGGCTGCATCCACCAGGGCGGCATCCAGGTCGAGAGCCACCAGCCGGGCCTCCCCGTTAGCCTGCCGGAGGAGGCCGGTGAGATAACCGGTGCCGCAGCCGATCTCGAGGATACGCCCGGCCCGGGCCAGCGATTCTCCCACCGCCGCCACCAGTCCGTGGGCCATGCGGCGCTGCATCTCGGCATGCCGGTCATAGGACCGGGCTCGCCGGGCAAAATTGCGTCTGATGCCCTGCTTGACTTCCCTATCATCCTTCAGGAAGGATACCGGTCCCAACTCCAACTGCATCTTTAGCTCGCCGTGCTCAAGCATTGCTCTAATATCCCGTTAAAAGCCGCCGCCTGGGTCAGAAAGGGGAGATGCCCGGCTGCCGGCAAAAGATGGAGCCGGGCCCCGGAAAGGTGTTCCTGAAGGAACCGTCCCTGGGCCGGGTCCACGATCCGGTCCTCCTGCCCCTGGATGACCACTGCCCCGGCGGGCAGGCGGGGAAGCAGGGGCCTCAGGTCACGCTGCAACAAATAATCGAGGCCTGCCGCCAGGGTCCCGGCTGCCGCCGGAGCCGCAAACGCCTCCCGGGCCTGGGAAGCAAATGCCGCCTCCCCCGGGGCCAGGCACTGTTCAGCAAACTCAGCCAGCACCTGCGGCGGGTTTTTCGTATTTTTCGTATTTTTCGTAAGGGCCCGGCGCATGGCCCGGACCACGGCCAGGGGTTGGCCCCAGGGGTAATCCGGCCGTTGAGTAAAGACCGGGGCCACCCCCACCAGGACCAGCCCGTTAGGCGGCGGGTCCGTCAGGCGGCTGAGGGCCTCCAGGAGCAGCATGCCCCCCAGGGACCACCCCACCAGCAGGCATTCTTGCAGGTCCAATCCCCGTAAATATTCAGAAAACCAGTCCACCTCCCAGACCGGCACCGTGGGCGTCAAGACCGGCATCCGGTCGCCGAAGGCCGCGGCCTGTCGTTCCCAAACCCGGCCGGAGGCGCCCCAGCCGTGGAAAAAGACCAGGGTGGTCATGACCCCAGACCCATGGCCCGGGCCGTGGCCACGATGACCTCCCGGGCGCGAGACAGATCATCTGCGGCCTGGGCCGCGGACAGGGAAAACCGCACCCGGGCCCGCCCCGGCGGCACCGTGGGGGGGCGCAGGGCCACCGCCATGAGTCCCTGGTCCATGAGACGAGCGGCGAACTTGAGGGTGCGGTCGTTTTCTCCCACCAGCACCGGGATAATCTGGGTTTCGCTCCCCAGGATATCCAGCCCGGCCGAAACGAGACCCTGACGAAAATTCTCGGATTGCCGCTGCAGAAAAAGCCGCCGCTCCGGCTCTTGCACCACAATCTGCAACGCCTGGTCGATGGCCCCCAGCACCGGTGGGGCCAGGGCGGTGGAGTAGATGAAGGACCGGGCCCGGTTGTGGAGGTAGTCCACCAGGCGCCGGTCCCCGGCCACGAAGCCCCCTTGGGAACCCAAAGCCTTGGAAAACGTGCCCAGATGAATGTCCACTTCCCGGGTCAGGCCCAAGGCTTCGGCCAGTCCGCCGCCCTTGGCCCCCAACACGCCGGTGGCGTGGGCCTCATCTACCATCAGCCAGGCCCCGTACCGCGCCTTTAAAGCCGCCAGGTCCGTGAGCGGCGCCAGGTCGCCGTCCACCGAGAACACCGAATCGGTGATGATCAAGCGCCGCCGGGCGCCGCCGGCCTCACGCAGCAGTTGCTCCAGGCGGTTCAGATCCCGGTGGGGAAAGCGCTGCAACACCGCCCCGGACAGCTTGATGCCGTCATAAATGCTGGCGTGGTTGAGGCGGTCGCTGAAAACCACATCCCCGGGCCCCACCAGCGCTGAGATGGTCCCCACGTTGGCCATGTAGCCGGTGGGGAAAATTATTGCGGCCTCGGTGCCCTTAAAATCGGCCAGCCTGGCTTCCACCGCCTCGTGCAGGGCCAGGTGCCCAACCACCAGGCGGGAGGCCCCGGCCCCGGCGCCCCAACGAGCCGCGGCGGCACAGGCCGCCTCGATAACCCGGGGGTCCAGGGACAGGCCCAGGTAATCGTTGGAGGATAAATTCAGGCGGACCTGCCCGGCCACCCTGACCTTGCCGCCGGGCAGCACCTCGTCCACCACCTGCAGGCGCCGCCGAAGCGACCGGGCGTCTAAGGCAGCCAGTTCTTGGGTTAACTCTTCCATATTGATACGCCAGGTTGAGAGATTGTATCAGTAGGGGTGGTGCCCTCTCCGCCCCTACGATTCATAGCACAGTCACAAAAAGTAGGGTGCGTCTTACGCACCATTACCTTGCCATTGAGAATGCGGCACCCGGACCTCAATAAAATGACCCCTTGAGCTGCTCGGCTATGGGCTTTATCGCGGCCAGAAAAACCTCCCGGCCCGCCGGGGAAGTAAGGTCCGGCACTTCCGGCAGCCTTCCTAAGATAGGCACCCCGGTAAGCGCCTCGATCACCCCGGGATTGGTCGCCGCCGCCAGGCCCGGGTTATCGGGGTAGCGGTTGAGGATGACCCCGGTCACGTTGATCCCGGCCGCCAGCGCCGCCTTGACGGTAAGAACCGTGTGGTTGATGGTCCCCAGGCCGGAATGGGCCACCACCGCCAGGGGTAAGCCCAGCCAGCGAATCAGGTCCAAAACCAGGAAATGCGTGCCCACGATGGGGACGTACAGCCCCCCGGCGCCTTCCACCACGAAAAAATCATAGCGCCCCGCCAGGTCCCGGAGACTGGCGGCAATACGCTCCAGGTCCACCACCACCCCTGCCTGGGCCGCAGCCACCCCGGGGGCCAGGGGCAGCCGCAGGGCGATGGGAGTAAGGACTTCAAGGGGCTCGGTCAAACCGGCCAGAGTCCGGGCAAATTTGGCATCCGTTGGCACAAGGCGCCCCTCTTCCTCGGGGCAGCCGCTCTGGACCGGTTTGAAATAAACCGCCTTAACCCCCCGCTGCCGGAGCACCGCGGTCAGCCCCGCGGCCACCCAGGTTTTGCCCACGTCGGTATCGGTGCCGGTGATAAAAATCCCTCGGATGGCGGGCAGCAGTGGCAGTGACCGGTTCACGCTCATTTTCCTTTATGAGACTTCTGGAAAATCACCGAAAAATACAAATTGGCTTAACTTTGCCCAAATCAGAAACTTTTCATTTAGTGGCACAGGCCTCTGGCCTGTGGAAAATGGTTTGTTGTTCAAATGGTTAGCCCACAGGCTGGAAGCCTGTGCCACTGGTTTTCTTATGGGTAAAAAAACCTTTCTTGAGAAGGAAAACCCTTTTTATGCGCCCCTTCAGGTGGTTGTTCCGACCTGGCCGCCTTCAGGCGCCCAGGCCTCCTGCACCAATTCCAGGCCCAAATCCGCCAGCATCTGCCGGTCGTCATCGGGCAGGCGGCCCCGGGTGGTGAGGTAGTCGCCGGTCATCAGGGAGTCAGCCCCGGCGGCAAACAGCAACGGAGCCAGGGAGCGCAGGGTGACCTGGCGGCCGCCGCAGATGATGACCGAGCGCTCCGGGAAAGTCAGCCGAAAGGCCAGAACGATCTTCAAAGCCTCCAGGGGGTCCAGCAGCGGCCGGTGTTCCAGGGGGGTGCCGGCCAGGGGGTGGAGAAAGTTCAAGGGAATAGCGTCCACGCCCAAAGTTTTGAGCGCCTGGGCCATCTCCCAGCGCTGGGCCAGGGTTTCCCCCAACCCGAAGATCCCCCCGGCGCACACCGACAACCCGGCTGCTTGCGCCGCCTCGATGGTGGCCACCCGCTCGGCAAAGCTGTGGGTGGTGCAAATCCGGGGAAAAAAAGAGGCCGCGGTCTCCAGGTTGTGGTGAAACCGGTGCAGCCCCGCGGCCTTCAACTCTGTCAGGAAACCCCGGTCCACAATCCCCAGGGAGGCGCAGATACGGATAGGCACGGCCTCTTTGATGGCGGCCACTGCCGCCAGAATGGCGCTCTGATCCCGGGGCGAGCTGACCCCCCGCCCCGCAGTCACCAGAGAGAAACGCGAGGCCCCCGCCGCGGCCGCCTGCTGGGCTGCGGCCACCAACTCGGCTTTGGGGAGCAGGGGATAGTGGGGCGCCTGGCTTCCCGCCCTGGCCGACTGGGAGCAAAAGGCGCAGTCCTCGGAACACAGCCCGGACTTGGCGTTGATGATGACGCAGAAACTGACCCGCGGCCCGAAATGCCGCTCCCGCAACCGGGACGCCTCCCCCAGCCGGGGCCACAACGCCGCCGCCGACAGGCCAAACAGCTCTTCCCAATCCGAATAATTCACCCTAAAAGCATCACCCAGGGCGAACCGATTGTCAACCATATTTAATTATTCGGTTTACATTATTTTACCACAGTTGCCTTTCGGCGAAAGGGCGTTCTGTCAGAAGACACGGTAATTATCCGATTGGTTTGTGTCTCAGAAAGAAACAAAAAGTCAATGAAAGAGGGATGAGATTCTTACCGCCGAGGGATGTAGAACGCAATTATTAACGATATACAACAGCTAAAATACTCTGAATCAATCTTATGTTAACCTCTTCTTCTTATCCTTTAAACGTAATAATCATAAGAAAAGCCCAGCCCTTACCAAACTGAGCTTAAAAATTAAATTATATGCTTATATTATTTGATACAAAATTGAAGATATATATGGCAAAATTGCTAGTGTTTGTTTTTTTTGTCTTCAAACAATTTCAAATTAATTTCTACTGCTCCCTTAAAAAGAACCATTTGTTCAGGACTCATAATTACACGAGATATAAGTTCTGCTCTTCCTTCGAGCTGGAATAAAAAATCAATTATAAATTCATTTGGTGTATGGCGAATAATAGCTAGGTTAGAATATACACCTTTTATCATATCTCTATGAACGGTTATCTCCAACTCTTGTTTCTGAGATTCTTCTTTTTCTCCTTTTAAGCCCTTTGATGATTTATTCATTTTGCCACCTCATAGTGATTTAAGAATGTTTATAATTTCTTTTTGTGTCCTATTAAATATTTTAGAACAATAATTTATCATTTCCCTATTTCTAATAAACCTTGGATTAAGTGTAAGAGGATCGTCACATAATACATGAGATACATTCGGCATAGGCACAGTAACACTATAACCACGCGTTTGGGTAGTAGTCGTCGTCCTTGAAACGATACATATTTGCCTGCGATGGGTTGAACAATTTCTGTACTTTTCCAAGGCCTTAAAGAAGTTGCTATTAAATATTCCCTCAATTGTAATTTGAATAGAAATTCCTCTATAGTTTTGATTTAGATTATTCTTTAATCTTCTAAATGAAACCAGGTTTTCATCAGTATTCAATCTTAGTTTTTGGTTAGCTATTTGAGCTATTACATCAAATGATGAATATATAAATGCAAAATATGAATCAAGATAAAAATGAACTTTGTCTGAGGCACTAAATTGCGAAGTTGAAGTAGATGAGTCAATTTGGACAGAGAATTCTATTAATTTAGATAATGCATATTCAGCATTTTTCATTTTTGCTATTAAACCGGTTGAATAAAGGGCTATTAAATTCGAAATAGGCGGACCCTCCCCCGCCGTAATCCTTCTTTCATTGTCTTCAATTTTTCTATAACTAATCAATTTTTAATCCAAGTATGTGTAAATCTTCAACTAATCAGCAAGAAATATTCTGTATTATTTATTATAAAATAAATCACCGCCTCGGGACGTAGACCTCCCGGGACTTGATGCCGTCGGAGGGGCCGATGAGGCCCTCTTTTTCCATGGTCTCGATAATGCGGGCCGCCCGGTTGTAGCCCACCCGGAGCCGGCGCTGCAGCATGGAGATGGAGGCGTTCCGGGTCTCGGCCACCAGCTCCACCGCGTCGGCATACTTCTCGTCCCGGTCGCCGTTTTCGGCGATCTCCTCTTCGGCCTCCCGCATCTCGGTAATCCCGGCCTCATACGCCGGCGCCGCCTGGGCCTTAATGAACTCCGTCACCCGGGTGACTTCCTCTTCCGTGACAAAAGGCCCGTGGATGCGCCTCAGGCGCGAGGTGCCCGGCGGCATGAACAGGAGGTCCCCCATGCCCAGGAGGCGCTCGGCCCCCATAGCGTCCAGGATCACCCGGGAGTCAGTCCGGGCCGAAACCTGGTAGGAGATCCGGGTGGGAAAATTGGCCTTGATGAGGCCGGTGATGACGTCCACCGAGGGCCGCTGGGTGGCCACGATGAGGTGGATGCCCGAGGCCCGGGCCTTCTGGGCCAGGCGGATCAGGTACTCTTCCGTGTCCCTGGAGGACACCAGCATCAGGTCGGCCAACTCGTCGATGACGATGACCAGGTACGGCAGGGAGCGCGGCAGGATGCCCTCTTCGATCCGGGGGTCGGCTTTCTTGGCCTTGGCCTTCTGGTTGTAGCCTTCGATGTTGCGCACGCTCAAATCGCTCAGGAAGGCGTAACGGCGTTCCATCTCCCCCACGGCCCAATGGAGGGCGGTGGTGGCCTCCTTGGGGTTGAACACCACCGGGTGGAGCAAGTGCGGAATGTCTTCGTACATGGACAGCTCGATGCGCTTTGGGTCCACCATCAGGAAGCGCACCTCCTCCGGGGTGGCCTTAAAGAGGATGCTCAGGATCATGGCGTTGAGGCCCACGCTCTTGCCGCTGCCGGTGGCCCCGGCGATGAGCAGGTGGGGCATCTTGGCCAGGTCGGTAACCACCGAGAGGCCCATGATGTCTTTGCCCAGGGCCAGGGTCAGGCGGGAGGCGGACTTCTGGTAAGCCGCGTCGGCCAAAATCTCCCGGAGGCTCACCACCTGGCGCTTGGGGTTGGGCACCTCGATGCCCAGCACCCCCTTGCCCGGCACCGGGGCCACGATGCGGATGGACATGGCCTTCAGGGCCAGGGCCAGGTCGTCGGCCAGCCCGGTGATCTTGCTGATCTTGACCCCCAGGGCCGGCTCGTATTCGAAGCGGCTCACCACCGGTCCGGTCATGATGGCGGTGACCCGGCCCTCCACCCCGAAATGACGCAGGGTGTTCTCCAGCTTCTCAGCCTGGGCCAACATGGCGTTTTCCTGCACCTGGTGGTTCCAGGGAGGCGACGGGTCTAACAGGTCCAGGCCCGGCAGGGTATAGGCCCCGGGGGTGGACGCGGCCTGGCGGGATTTGGGGCCGGCGGCCTCGAGCGCCGGGGTGGCTGCTGTCGCCACCGGGGGCGTCAGAACCGGGACTTCCGGCTCGCCCCCGGTCGGGGTGACGATCCGGCGCCCGATGGTTGGCCGCCGGGGGTGGTACGGGGGCGCCTCCGGCAACTCTTCTTCCCGCTGCCGCCCCAGGCCCCAGGCCCCCCGTAGCGCCTGGCCCAGGAGGGCCATAAGCCCCACGTAAGACAATCGGGTGGCCCCCATGACACTGACCAGCCAGATCAGTCCCAATCCCAGGGCCGCCCCGGCAGGATTAAAGAGGGCGCGCAGTCCGCCGGCGATGAGCTTGCCCAAACCCCCGCCGCCATACATCATGTCGCCGCCCCAGTTTACCGCCGGCCACCCCAGGGACAATAACCCCGCCGAAGCCAGCAGGACCCCCAGACCCGCAAGGGTTTGAAGCCAGCCCAGGTCTTCCAGCCCTTGGTGGTGGGACTGCCAGGCCAGCCCCAGAAACATCAGCGGCAGTATGAAGGAGGCCAGACCCAGCCCGCTGATGAGATAAGCGGCCAGGAGGGCCCCGGCCTTGCCCGCGGTGTTGTGGACCTCGGCAGCCTTAAAGATCGCCACCAACCCCTGGGGGTCGGCGGGCGAGTGGCTCCCCAGGGCCAGCAGGAAAAACCCGGCCAGCCCCAACAACAGCAGGGCCGCCATCTCCTGGACCAACCGCTGCGGCCAGGAGACCTCGGGCGCTGGTGCCGGTTGAGGAGCCCGGGCCGCCTTGGGCTTCCGGGCGGCGGGCTTTTTTTTCTGGGTCTCGCTTTTCGTTGCCATGGTGATTCAGAATGTCTGCTTTGGGAAAGGAGACCAGGGACTTTTTCACAATAGGTCCACTGACAATCGCTTCCCCAAACCCAGAAAGCGGTTGGGAATCCGTGTTATTTCGGCATCTTACTCACTAATGCCTTAATTTACCATAAATTGCAATAAGTTTCTCACACCGCGCCACGGCGCCTTGGCAAGTCTTAGGGTGACGCGTCATAATTAATTTGGCAATAAAAGTTGGGGAGGTTTCCCCCCCTTTTCTAAAGGGGGGTCAGGGGGGATTAAATAAGTGCCTAATAATCCCCCTAAATCCCCCTTTAAAAAAGGGGGACTTAAAACACCCGGCCTTCAAGAGAGGGCTTGCTTGCCATACCAATTATGGATCGCAACACTAGGGGCGGGTTTAAAACCCGCCCCGACAGCTCCAGGTTGACAACCCGCCCTACTCCGACTCCATGACGCCGACGAAGTGAGGCTCCGCCGCCGCGGCGGTGGCCGTCAGGCGCCGCTTCGAGGTGATCCCCGTGAGGCTCGGCAGGATGAATTCCAGGGCCCCCGGGGTGATGGATAAGTGCTTAAAGACCTCGAAGCCCGCCTCGGCCACCGCCTGCTTCCAGAATTCGTCCCGGGCCGCATCGTTGGACCCGTAGGCCAGCTCAAAGTAAATCCCCTTGATCTGGGCCGTGGCCAAGAGCTTGAGGCACACGAAACAGGGCTGCAAGGTGACATAGAGGGTCGCCCCCTTGATGGCCACGCCGTAGCGGGCCGCCTGGGCGATGGCGTTGGCCTCGGCGTGGGAGGCCCGGCAGTAGTTGTACTTGTCCACGTCGGCGATGTTCAAGGCCCGCCGGTGGCAGTAGGGGCTGCCGTCGGCCATAACCTGGTCCGAGCAGTGGGGCGCCCCGGGCATGGAGCCGTTGTAGCCCGTGGCCAGGATCTGCCGGTCCTTCACCAGCACCGCGCCCGTGGGCCGGGAGTTGCAGGTGCTCCGCGTGCTCACCAGCTTGGCGATGAGCATAAAGTATTCATCCCATGATGGTCGCATTTATCTCACATTTTTATGTATTTGGTTAATTTAAATTCTGAAAAAGAGTGGAAAGGCTTATAAAATTGTTAAGAAAAGTGGCACAGGCCTCCGGACTGTGATCTTTCCACCTTTCTCCAAGAGCCCGGGGCAGTCTTCCGGAGTCGGGGCCAGGCCTTTGTTCTCTGTTCCCAATCTCCTGGTTGGGGACCCGAGGATATTCTCTTTCAGTTTTCCGGCCTGCATGCCGTTGTATACTAAAAGCGGGAATTCACTTTTGTCACATGCTAACAAACTCCCGGCTGCAAATCAATTACCCAGGTGGACAGGTGCTCTTGTGGCCTGCGAGCCCATCATATACAATTTATGGTAAAGGGAAAAGCCCCTTTTTCCCTATCTCCGCGGGTGGGTTGACTCACCTCCACGATAGGCCGCCGACCTATCTCCCCTCGGCGCCCCTCCCCGCCTTCTTGGAGTCACCTATGAAAAAAGCAGTGGTTTTTACCCTGCTGGGGATATTGCTCTTATTCGGCGTGGGCCTGGTGGCGGGATTGAAGGTGTTCCAGCCTTGGGACCGCATCCTGGTTGATCAGCCGGGAGACCCGCCTCTGGCGCCGGGTGAGATGAGCTGGAATACCTATAAAAAGACCAAACTGGCCCTGGGATCGTTTGACCTGGTGAACGGCTTGACGAAACACGACCTGGAAACCATAAATACCAAGAACAGCCTGGGCTTTTACTTCCTGGTGGGCTGTCTCTGGCTGGTCCTGGGGTTGCGCTTGTGGAAACGGTGGACTAATCACTAAAGATAAAACCGCCAGCCTCCGCCGATGATTAATTACCGGCGAGAAGGCCGGAGACAGGGGCCCCCTGCAGGATAATGCCTTTTTGGCGCCGATTTATCATTATCGCCCACCCCGGCTCACTGCCGCAGGTCGATGACTAGCGGCGAGGTTTCGGCCTCCCGGTTGAGCGAGCCCGGTTCCACCAGTTTTACCCTCGGTTGGACGCCGATGCCTTGGGCCAGCTTGTGGGCGATTTCCTGTAGGAGTTCCCGCTGTTTGGTCATCTTGTCGAAGAACAGTTCCTCCCGGACCTCGATCCTGACCTCCAGGTAGTCCATATGCCCCTCCCGGCCCACCACCAACTGATAGGCCGGTTCCTCCCCCCGGATGGCGGCCAGGACCTGGCCCACCCGGTTGGGAAAGATGTTGGTGCCCTTGACGATGACTACCTCGTCGCAGCGGCCCTGGATGCGGCTCATGCGGGCCAGGGTCCGGCCGCAGGGGCAGGGCTCATAGAACAGGCGCACCAAATCGCCGGTACGGAAGCGCACCAGAGGGGTGGCCTCCCGGGTGAGGGTGGTGATGACCAACTCCCCCAGTTCGCCGAAGGCGAGCAGCTCGCCCGTCACCGGGTCGATGACCTGGGGCAGGAAATGGTCCTCGCTGATGTGCATGCCGGCCAAGGGGTAGGCGGCGCACTCCCCCGCCACCCCCGGCCCCATGGCCTCGGACAGGGCGTAGTGGTCCAGGGCGGCGCAGAAAAGCCGGGTTTCGATTTCGGCCCGCATGGCCTCGGTCCAGGGCTCCCCGGCCAACAGCGCCAGCTTGAGGTGGAGGTTCTTGGGGTCCACGCCCATGGCCTCCATCTCGTCAGCCAGCACCAGGGCGTAGGACGGGGTGGAGACCAGAACGGTGGTGCGGTAGTCCCGCATCACCTGGACCTGGCGGGCGGTAAAGCCGGGGCCGCTGGGGATCACCGAGGCCCCCAGGAGCTCCACGCCGTAGTGGAGGCCGAAGGCGCTGGTCAAGAGGCTGTAGCTCAAGGTCACCTGGACCACGTCGTCCCGGTCCACCCCGGCGGCGGTGAGGATGCGGGCGGCCAGTTTGGCCCAGTGGCGCAGGTCCCGGCAGGTGTAGCCCATGACGATGGGGTTGCCGGGGCTGCCGGTGGAGGAGTGGATGCGCACCACCTCCCGCAAGGGGACCGCAAACATCTCGTAGGGGTAGGCCCGGGCCAGATCGTGCCGGGTGGTGAAGGGCAGCCTTGCCAGATCCTCCAGGGACTGGCAATCCTCCGGGAGGAAGCCGAGCGCGTCGAACTTCTTCTTGTAGAACTTGACGTTCTTGTAGACCCGGGTGAGGGTGGCCTGGAGCCGCTCCAACTGCATCTGAGCCAACTCCTCCCGATCCATCTGCTCCGCATCTTGGTCGAAGATTGCCATGGGCTTCGCCCCCGTTTTTGGTTTTTAGTTTTACGCTTATTGCCATTGCTCCGAAAATAAGCTATAATTAACTAAATTAATTAGCTAAATGGAGCAATTATTGTGCAACAAGAAAACTTGAGTCTCCTGGCATTTCAAAAAAGGTTTAGGACCGAAAAAGCTTGTCAGA
>JAHIKF010000106.1 GCA_018897875.1 Pseudomonadota bacterium
CCGCCCAGGTTAAATTGCCGGACACCCTGCCCCTGAGGAAAACCCATGTAGCCACCAGAAAAAAACTGTCAATGGCCTAGTATATATTTGTATTTCAACAGGTTATAGGATATTTTTCATCACCTTAAAATGGAACATCCGTAATATAATTCTTTTTTACCGGAAACCGAAAACGTTCTTAACCCCTTGCCGCCAGGCGGCGCATCGGTATTCGGTCCTACCCCCGCCCTGGCCGCCACAGAAAAGGGCGGGAGGATGATCCCCCCGCCCGTGGTTGGCTGAAAAAAATTTAAGTAATCAGCGGGCCGTGGCCTTGGCCAGCTTTTCCCGATGAGACATGCAATTGCGGCAGAGAGGCGCCTCCGGCATGATCTCCAGCCGGCGCGGTTCGATGGACTGCCCGCAGGCCTCACAGTACCCGTAGCTGCCGCCCTCTATGCGGTTCATGGCCTCTTCGATGGCCTCCAGTTCCTGCCGTTTCGGTCCCAAGAGGGTGAGATTGGTTTCAGCCATAAGACTGACGGTGGCCTGGTCCTCTTCGTCCCGGGCCGCGGCCAGCATCTCCTGATAGCCATCGCCGATATTGCTCTTGAGCTGTTGCTTGACCTCCTGCCAGAGGCGCCGTTTCCGGTCCAGCAAACGCGCTTTTACCTCAGCCAGTTTCTCAGGGCTCAGTCCTGCCATGGTTAAGTCCCTCCCAGGATTCCGGCCGGGGCCGTTATCGAGCCCCGACCTTATTCCAGAAAATCTTCCAGCGCCGCTTTGCGGGTGGGATGCTTTAAGCGCTTGAGGGCCTTTTTCTCAATCTGCCGGATGCGTTCCCGGGAAACCTTGAAGGCCCGGCCGATTTCTTCCAGGGTGTGTTCCACTTCCTCGCCGATCCCAAACCGCATCTTCATGATCTTTTCTTCCCGAGCGGTGAGGGTGGTCAAAATGGAGTCGGTCTTCTCGCCCAGCTGGGATTCGAGAATGGCCTCGTAAGGGGATACCGCCTTATCATTGCGGATGAAGTCGCCCAGCCGGTCCCCTTCGTCGCCCACCGGGGTCTCCAGAGAAATAAGTTCATCCGCCAGGTTGGTGACCAGGAGGATTTTCTCCTCGGGCACCCCGGACCGTTCGGCAATCTCTTTCAGGCTCGGGTCCCGTCCCAGTTCCTTGAGCAGGTCATAGAAGGCCCGATAGCACCGGTTGCGGATCTCTTGCAGGTGCACCGGTATCCGGATGGTCCGGGTTTTGTCATAGATGGCTCGGGTTATGGTCTGCCGGATCCACCAGGAAGCAAAGGTGCTCAGGCGGTAACCGGTGGTGTAATCATACCGGGTCACAGCTTTCATCAAACCCAGGTTGCCTTCCTGGATCAGATCCGAGAAGGTGAGACCCCGGTGGAGGTACTTTTTGGCAATACTCACCACCAGGCGCAGGTTGGCCTTGATCATCTGGTCCCGGGCCTGATTGACTTCATCTTCCGTCATCTGGATGCGGTTGGCCAGTTCCTTGACCTCGGTGGCTTCCGGATGGTGTTTCTGTACCTGACAGAGCCTCTGGTTAATCACCTTGAAGAGCTTTTCCTTCCCTTGGGCGCTCTTGTCCGGGGTCTGGAACCAATGCTGGAGCTTCTTCTGGAGGTAACGGATTTCCTCCAGCTCGGAGACCGCGACGGACACCACGGTGAGGATTTGATCCTGCCCCTCTTTGATAATGCGCCCCAAACCCCTCTCCTCTTCCGGGGACAGGATGGAATACCGCAGCATTTCCCGGAAGTAGGCGGCCACCAGACCCTCGTGTTCGGGGATCTCGTCGGCTTCGATGGTATCATCCTGTTCATCGTCGGCGCCTTCGGCCGGGGTGGGGCCATAGCCGGTGGCATCCAGTTGCTCGGAGACGTCCAACTCCGCGTCTGCCGCTACCTCAAAGGGCGCCCGGAGGGTTTCCCTATCCCCCTCGGGGACGGCAAACTGATCGTAGGCCAGGAATTCACTGCCGCCCAGATCGATGAACTTCTTCAGGTAATCTTTTTCCATGTAGTTTTGTCCTGTGGTGCTGCCCTGAGTCGAAAAGACTAAATTAGCTATTCTACCTTTTATTAGACTGTTGTCAAGGGAAAAAGTTAATCGCCTGGTTCCCTGTTTTTCCTTATCGGCATTTTTCCGGTTATTTCCAATTTTTAAAATAAATCTCTTTGGCGGATTGTCAATCATTACATGCACAAAATCTCTTCTATATCTGGGCAGGCCCCCAAAACCTCTCCTTGACCCGCCATGGGCCCTGGAGTATCATGGCCGCATCTCACCTCCAGAGGCTCGATCATGCCCCATCAGCTGATTTCCCTACTTAAGGAAGGCGACGCGGTGCAGCAATATTTCATGGTGCGCCAGGCCGAGAGCCGCACCGATAAAACCGGCAAATCCTTCCTCTCCCTGGTCCTGGGGGACAAGAGCGGCACCATGGTGGCCAAGGTCTGGAACGACATCCTCAAGAAATGCCCTGGCCCTTTTGCTGTCGGAAAATTCGTGGGGGTCAAGGGCCAGGTGGACTCCTACAAGCAAGAACTCCAAATAACCGTCAAATATCTGGAAACCGAGGAGAGCATCCGTTCCCGCGGCGGAGACCTCAGCGCCTTCGATCCCGAATTGCTCATCCAGGCCACCCCCTACGACCGCGAGGCCTTGTGGCAGGAGCTGTGGCAACTGGCCGAAACTCAGATTCGGCCGCCGCTGGGGGAGTTGGTCCTCAGGGTCCTGGACCGCTACCGGGAGGAGTTCCAGGTCTGCCCCGCCGCCCTGCGCTATCACCACCCCTACCTGGGCGGTCTCCTGGAGCACACCTGGTTCGTGACCCGCCACGCCCTGGCCTCCCTCACCATCTATCCCGAACTGAACCGGGACCTGGTCCTGGCCGGGGCCATCCTCCACGACCTGGGCAAAGTCAAGGAACTGGCCAACCCCCCGGCCCCGGAACGCACCGTGCCGGGCCACCTTCTGGGCCACATCGTTCTGGGCTGGGAGATGGTCCGCTCCGAGGCCCAGGCCCTCAACTTCTCCGACCCCATCTTGCTGGTGCAGCTGGAGCACATCATCTTATCCCACCACGGGTCCATGGAGTTCGGCTCCCCCATTCTCCCCAAGACCCGGGAGGCCCTGCTGGTAAATTTTCTGGATGACCTGGACGCCAAACTGAAGATGATGAGCCAGCACCTGGAGAGCGATACCGGGGAAGGTGATTTTACCGGCTACAACCGGGCGTTACAGCGTGACCTCTACAAAGGCGGCCCCGCAGCCGCGGGTGACCGGGACTCGGATCCGGAGCCGGAGCAATAGCAGAAGATTTTAATAATCTGTTTTGACGAAGCAGTCAAACGGGGGCCTTTGGCCCACCCGCAAATCATGAAAAGGTATGTAGGGCGGGCACTGCCCGCCGATTCCGCCGAGTAATTGGTGCGTAGGACGCACCCTACGAAAAACTTATCAAGGCACAACAGCCAGGGCGGCTGTTCCACAGAAAACGGAAAACGGAAAACAGAAAACTTTTCAAAGCAGTTGGACATGCGCCTTTGGCCTACCCATAAATCATGAAAAGTCGGTGGGGCGGGCCTCCGTGCCCGCCGCCTTTGGTGGCACAGGCTTCCAGCCTGTGCGC
>JAHIKF010000107.1 GCA_018897875.1 Pseudomonadota bacterium
AGTCTACCACCAGCACCTTGCCGCGGCGCTCCTGCGCCAGGAGGCTGGCAAGATTGGCGACCAGAAAACTGGTCCCGACTCCACCTTTACACCCGAGAAAAGATATGACTTGCGTGGGTTTTGCCGAAATTTTCCTGACTTCGGGCTGGGCCACGAGGCGCTTAACCGCTTGCTGAAAATCTTTCTCCTGGATAGGGAAGGTAAAGCATTCCTTTGCTCCCAGGCGAATAGCCTTCCACAAGTTGTTGGTGGAGATTTCCTTAAAGTAAAGGAAGATGGCGGGGCTCTTGGGATTGACCACAATTCTCTCGATCCAGTGGTCCAATTCAGGATTGTTTTCCTGATATTCCAAAAAGACCACATCGATGCCATTCGACGCCTGGGCAGGCAGATGGGCCAGATCGTGGCTTTCCACTAACTTCCCGGTGCCGGAGGCTTCGATAATTTGCTGGAGGTATTCCTGGTTTTCCAGGGAATTATAATAGATGGTGTATTGCGTGGACATCGCGGTTTACGATCCTCCGCCTGTGCTGGTTAGGTTCTTAGCTGCCAGGAGAGTTTGCCTGCGTCCGTTCCAATCCTCGGATCATCTCCACCGTCCGGGCCGGCGGAGAAACCGCGGCCGCGGCGGGGGGAGCCTGAGGGATGGCCTGCCCCGGTCTTCCAAATAACTTGCTGGCATCCGTGCCCAGGGTTTCCACCAGTTGTTGGTCTCCCTGGCCCCGCACCACCAAAGAAATTCGCCCTTCCTGGGCCGCCAGGGCCAGGCGTTCTCCTTGTTCGGGGGTTACTTCCAGCGTAACCGTGGGCACAATCTGGGGTTTGTCTCCCGGGCGATTTTCCAGCTTTTGACCGGTGCCCAAAACTTTCAGGTTCTGAAAGAGGAGCTTGGCGAGGGGGTCTTTGTGGTATGCTCCCTTATCCACGACCACCACCACGTCCACCCGGTCCCCTGGGGTCAGGAAGCCGGCCACCCCGGAGGCTTCGTCCACCTTCACGGTCATGGCCCGATAGTTGGGACTCAGCAAGGCGGTGATCCCCGGAAGGGTCCCCTTGGGCGCCAGTTTGTTTTCCAGGACGAGGTCGCCGGGCATGATTAAGGTCGCCGCTACCCGCTCCTCCACCTGTTCCAGGGTGCTAAAGGAGCCTTGAGGAGGCTTCTCCTGGTGCCAGACTTCGGTCTTGAGTTGCTCGCGGCTCACGCGGCTGGCCGGGTCTATGGCGCTTTTAGCCACCACGACCAGAGAGGTTTTGGTCTTGGGAGGTTGAACGGCAGCCTGCCGTTTTAGATACCCCATGGCCATATAGGTGGCCAGGGTGGCGAAACCGATGGCCAAAAGCAGCCAGGCCCAGCCGGGTAAACGAGGCATCGTGTGGTCACTCCATGCAAAGGGATGCGGGGTTTAGCCTCCGCATCAACTTTATCGGTCCGGGATGGGTTTAACTTAATAACCAACCGTGGTCTGGGGCCTGGTACCCCATGAGACCAAGAGGTTCGGCGCCCAAGGTTGGCGCCGGGCGCTGGGGCTGCATGCCCCTATGCCCTCGGCAAGACTGGTTGTCCTCGTAAGGGAGGGGCCGAAGCCCTGAGGCTTCGGCCCCGGCCCCCGTAAGTCGGGAGCCCGTTTAAGGTGCTACCGCATCCAACGCGGTTGCGGCACGGTCAAACATATTCGAGATACTCGTGCCGAGAAGCGTCGCCCCTGCCACGATCGCCAAGGCGATCAGCCCCACCAAAAGACCATATTCGATGGCGGAGGCGCCTTCCTCGTCATTGATGAACGCCATGATTTTACTCAGGTAAGTTTTCATGTTAATTCTCCTTTATTTGTTTATTTGCTGCTTAAGAAACCTATACTTCGTTAAAGGTTAAGGTTGCCGGGTCTGATGAGGATCTTGATTCCCACCTCCTTTGCGTATTTGGTGTGAATCCACGCCGCCCATCAGTCCGGGTCTTTGCATCAAGTGCGGCGCTATGAGGCAATCTCACCTGCGCCACTTCGGCAATCTTCTTACCCTGGCCCGGAGGCTGTAGGTCGGAGACTTTGCTCCCTCCCCTTTCGGTGGAGTTTGCCTTTGTCGGTGGCATGGAACTATCTGATTTACTTATCGGCGCCTGAATCTAAAACTTTAAGAATCGTTGGGGTGGGGAGAGAGGCCCTTACGAAAAGTTTTCGAAACAGTCGCGCCGGCGCGTTTGCGCACCCGCAAATAATGGAAAGCAGGCGGGCGTCCCGCCCGCCAGTGGTGCGTAAGACGCACCCTACGGAAGACTTTTCGTAACAGAAAACCGAAAACGGAAAACGGAAAACGGTATTAATAGGCTCCCTTGCCATGGATGACCGCAGGAAGGGTCTGGGCCAGGATCTTGAAATCGAGCCACAAGGACCAGCGGTCGATGTAGTCCAT
This sequence comes from Pseudomonadota bacterium, assembly GCA_018897875.1. Classification (GTDB taxonomy): domain Bacteria; phylum Desulfobacterota; class Desulfobaccia; order Desulfobaccales; family 0-14-0-80-60-11; genus 0-14-0-80-60-11. The sequence goes on from JAHIKF010000107.1 coordinate 2,410, forward strand.
ATCCATTTGCATCCATTTCTCAAAGGGCAGGGATAGGGAGGATCGGCCGTAAATCTGCCAGAGACAGGTGATGCCGGGTTTGACGCTGAAGCGGCGCCGATGCCAGTCTTGGCTGAAGCCGGCGTAATCCCGGAGCGGCAAAGGCCGGGGCCCCACCAGGCTCATGTCTCCGGTGAGCACGTTGAACAGTTGGGGCAGCTCATCGATGCTGGTCTTCCTCAAAAACCGGCCCAGGAAGGTGACCCGGGGATCGTTTTTGATCTTGAACACCGGGCCGCTGGCTTCATTAAACCTTTCCAAGGTCGTGAGGCTCTGTTCGGCGCCCGGCACCATGGTCCTGAATTTAAAGACCTTGATCTTGCGTTTCCGGAGCCCGATGCGGTCCTGGACAAAAAAGACCGGCCCGCCGGGTGACGTGAGCTTGACCAAGAACGCCACCACCAGGAAGAGGGGAGACAGCAAGATAATGCATAAGAAGGAGGCCAGAAAATCAAAGGCCCTCTTAGCATGGATCGGCCAGCCTCCCATGGCCCCGGTGTATATTGAAAGGATTACATAATCCTGGATCTCTTCCAGTTCGGCGCGGGCCAGTTTCAAATCGAACAACAGATAGAGACTGTCGGACAGGAACCGGACGATGATCCCTTGCTGGACGCACAGCCCGACGATGTAAGAAGCTTCTTGATAGAAAGTATTGAGCGGCAGGTCTATGATAACTTCATCCACCTCATGGGTCCGCAAGAAGGTGGGGAAATTTTGGAAATCCGCCAACAGCGGGTAACCGGATTGCTGGAAATACCGGCCGCCCTGCCACTTTTGGTCCACAAACCCCATTATCCGGTAGCCTAACTCGGGGCTCTGCTCAAGATTTTGGGCGAATTTTACCGCCCGTTTATTCGTGCCGACAATGACCGCATTGTGTAGATTGATGCCGGATACCCATGATTTTCGGCTGATGAACCTGACCATCATGCGACTGAGGATGGCCAGGGCAGTGGTCATTAACCAGAATACCACGAGAAATAAAGGTGTCACTAAGTGTATATGGCATATCACGCTAAAAACTAATAAAAGAAAACTACCAAGAGAGGTTATGGTAATAATGTTATAGATTACATTTTTCTTTTGAGTCAATCGCCGGACATAATAGGCCCCGGATAGATCAAGCAATATATACCAAATCAAGGTAAATCCCATAAAGATTATGAAATTTAGGATACTGATGCGTATAGAGAATAATTGAATGAATGGCACCCCATCAACTTCCGACATTACGAACGATGCAGCTATAATAAAAGAGAGAGCCATTGACATTAAATCAACGGCTATTAAATAAATGTGCAATAATTTTTTTTGATTTATTGCCAAAACCAAACCTACCTGATTTAATTTAAGGTTGCCGCTGCAGAGCTGATTGCGGGTGCTAAAATGCCACTGAAACCTCCACGATGGGGTACCGGGACTGGCGAAACGAGGTCACCCGCGTTCTGAAGACGCACCCCCGACCATCCCAAGTTGCCGGCCGGCGCGGCAAGTCGGCTGTAGCTCAAACCTGTGTGACCGGAAAACTGCCAGCTAATCGCCGCCCTGGTTGCCTTGATGCAGCCTGAATGAGGCGGTTGCCAACCTCTATGGCACGCGGCAACCTTGGACCGCCTGGCTTGGGCTGAGGTAATGGACCCGAAGCCCTCCGGCAGCCTTGAGGTAATTTTCGGAATAATGTTTGAATTTCTTGAATTTTTTTCTGATCAGGCCGCGATCCACCTGAAGGCATGCACCCCCCAAGGGAGGGAGGCGGGAACAGACCGCGAGGGCGCCGCGGCGACCAACAGATTAAGGCAGGAGTTGTACGGCTCGGCGTGTTGCTGATACCAAAAAGCAATCAAAAGACTATTATTTGTCATTCTGAGCGCAGCGAAGAATCTCCCTTTTAAAGCCACCGAGATTCTTCCCTCCGCGGCGCTCCGTTCAGAATGACGTGAATATCAATAGTTTTTTAACTGCAACTTCGTATGAGACCTTAAGACAGGCGAGGATACGGTCACGAGGGGCACCGCGCCCGGGGCTGAAGTTGAGTTTGGGGCGTGATGGCCAACAACCCTCTTGCCGATCTTGCCAGCAGGAGAAGGTTTGAGCGGTCAATCATAAAACCGAGATAAGATTAGACCTGACACCGGAGACTAAAACTTTAAATGTCGCCAGGGTTTTGGATAAAGCTCACCTGGCCTATTTGTCCAGCAATAGCAAGCTGAGGACCGGAACAACCGGAGCTTTACAGTTATTAATGGTTACCTTGAGATCAGTCCCAGTTTCGCTCGAAAGGTAGGACTCCTGATCGTATTTGTCATCCCAGGCGTAGCCGTAGATCAGGTGGTTGATAGCCAGCCGGTGGAGAATTTGCGCATAGATATTGGTTTTGTAATTATCATCCGGCAGATCGTTCTGCTGGTAGTGTTTACTGGTATCCTTCCATTCGGAAAATTCCAGGTGCATGACGGTGCGGTTCAAGGCCGAGGCGACTTCGTTCTTGATGTAGCCGTCGCGTAACCCAGTGTTACCTGAGCCCTCGGGGATGAAGACGCCGGCGCCGCCGCAGGCGAACACCTGTTTGCTGCTGGGCTTCTTGATGTTGTAGGTTTCGCCGTGCTCGGTGTCGTCGAGGACCAGGGTTTCAACGTCACCACCACCGGTATTGATTGTTTGCACCGTGCCGACAGCACTGAAACTTTCAGCGTTGACCACGCCTGTTATGGTGAGCTTATTGGTTTTGTAGTGATTCCAACAATAGTTGATGTAATTGTTGAAATAGTTGTCATCGAAGTGAACCTTGGGATCAGTAGTATGCGTCGCCGGGGAGTAGAACCGGTATGGGGTCTTCAGGGTGCGGAGCAGAGGGTTGGCCTCCAGGGCCAGGATCACGGCGGCCTGGGAGCAGGGGAACCCTAAGGTGCCGACGTGGGTTTCCCCAGCCATCATTTCGAACTTCAAAGGCAGGCAGAAGTAGTCAACGCAGGTGGTGTTGGCGTGGAGGCCCGCAGTATCGTAAGTAAATTCGAACTTGTCGAACATGGTCTTGTAGCTGGGATCGTCCGGGTTGTTGAGGTCGGGCTCCCGCATCAAGATAGGATCAGTGGGTTGGTCCTGGTTAATGTGGAGATAGACCGGCTTATGGAAAGAGATATAGAGCCGGCCGCTGTTAATCCGGGGAAACTCAAACCAATAAGACCCATCTGCCTTCTTGATCTGGTCCAGGGTGAACCAGTAATTACAATACCCGTCGGAGTAATGAGTCCCGTCGTCTTTGTAGACTGTTACGGTGTTGTCGCTGGGATCGCAAGCGGGGAAGTCGTCGCCTTTTAGCAAATTCAGGTGATGGGGGATAGTGAGGTCACCGGTGTAACTTTTCCCCCAAACGATCAGGTAAATCTCTTTGTCCGCATAGCCGGAATTGTTAACGAGGGTTAATTTGTTCGCCAGGGCTGGATGGTTAATCAGCAAACCGGCCAGAATTGCCAGAAGCAGCGAAATTTGCACTCGCCGCATAACGTCCTCCAAAAAGATATCGGTATGGGGGCAGACTCTAAACCGAGATTATGCAGCAGCCTTGGTCTCCACAAACCAGAAAAGGTTTTGGGGACCTCTGGCCCGGAAAAAATCTCCCAAAATTTCTCTTCTTGAAGCCGAATCCTCTCATCGGCGCCATGATAGCACAATTTTCCTTGATAAAATATTTTTTTGTATGATTTTTTGCATACCTTACCCTCAGAACGAAGAAAATTCAATGCCTTAGAGCTTAAGGACCCCGGGCCAGCACCGCGGGTGCCACTCGATCTTGGCCACTCGCGACACTAGAGGCAGACCCGGTTATTTCTCATCTTTTTCCTGGTCATACATGAGAGACACTGTTTGAGACACCCTCTTAGCCCAGGTCGGGTCGTCTTTATTCAATTCAACTTCATCATAAAAATCACTGAAGTCATGATCGACTAACTTGTAGGGGTTTTTCAAACTGTCTGAATCAAAGAATGTATGTCTTAATTCATGCCTCAACACTCTTTTGATATCAGTATCATCGCAATGGGCAATCAATTTTTGATCTAATAGTATAATATAATCATACCCATATTCCGGCGCTTCATCCTTGGACAAGAATTTTACCAGCTCGGAAGGTCTAACTATTTTGCTTAAAGTTATATTACCTTTCTTTACCATCTTCTTTTTATTAAGGAGGAAAAGAATCTTTGCATTAGCCAAATGAGGAAAATATTGAGATCTCATTCTTTCATACATCTCTAGAATGTGTTCGGGAACATGTTCAAACTTCATAATAATTCTCCTTGGATATATTTTGTGGCAGTACAAATTGATAATATAGCATGGAGGTGCAAAAATAAAAAGCGGTATTTGGCCGATGCAACATCATCGGATTGGATACGTGGTTTGTGGTTTGATGGGACGCCCCTGGCCAGCATGATACCAGGTTGCTCTCAGAAAAGTATTGAGGTCCGGAGAATGATTTCCCAAGGCACTAAAATCCGTTGGGCGCGTCTCACGCGCCATTCTTGGTGCGTAAGACGCACCCTACGAAGGGAAATTATCTTTTTGAGCACAGACTTGTATGAATCGGCGGAGTTACCCCTGCACCGCCGACCCGTGTCCGGGCCTTCTGAGTGCCTTCTGAGGCTAGTCGCATGACCTCGGTTTGGTTCAATCGGTGGAGGATGCCGCGGTTGCCAGACGGCGCGAATAAACCAGGTACTTGTCTTCTTCTAAGAACATGTGCACTTCGGCCCCATCGCTTTTATACGCCTCCAGGGCCTGCCGGGCGTCATCCCGGGTGACGTAGATGGCGCCGTCCCACATGAATTTTTTTCCAGCCACTTCCCTGGCCGAGGTGATGGACGAAGCCGCTTCCTTCTGGATTCGCTCCGGCGGTTCTAACTGCTCCAAGGGCAGGCCCAGGGCGGCATCCACTTGGGCCCCCAGTTGCGCCAGGGTAAAGCCGGCCACGTAGATACCTTCCTTGGGACAGGTCGCCATGCAGGAACCGCAGCCTTTGCAGAGAACCGGGTTCACGGCCACGGTCTTCTTCACTTTTCCGTCTCGAACATATTCCAACAGGCTGATGGCGTGGAAAGGACAGGCATCGACGCAGAAGGCGCAGCCGTCGCAATTTTCGTCAATGGGGCGGGAAATAATGGATTCGAGTTCCCAGGTATCCCGGGCCAGGATAGTGCTGGCCCGAGAGGCACAGGCCAGGGCCTCAGCAATGGACTCCTGGATGGGCTTGGGATAATGGCACAGGCCGGCCATATAGACCCCTGGCGTACTGGACTCCACCGGCTTTATCTTGGCGTGCGCTTCAGTAAAGAAACCTTCGCTATTGAGGTGCACCTTATACAAATCCGCCAAAACCGCATTGTGATGGGGAATTATGGCCGTGGACAGGGTCAGGAGGTCGACGCTCAGTTCCATGGGCAGCAGTAAGTCCTGATCCTCAAACCGGATGCGGAGCTTATCACCGGCCGCCTCCACCCGGGGCGGGTCTTCCACGTTATAACGGCAAAACCGCACCCCCTTTGCCCGGGCTTCAGCATAGAGCACTTCACGCTCGCCATAGGTCCGCATATCCCGGAAAAGAATATACACCTCCATGTCGGGATTCATATCTTTCAACCGGATGGCGTTCTCGACGGAATGGCTGCAGCACACCCGGTTGCAATACGGCCGCTCCGGGATGCGGGAGCCCACACATTGAATAAAGGCTACTCCCTGGGCATTCTTCACCCGGGGAGTTCCCCGGGATATTTCCCGGTCCAGGTCTAAAGCCAGCAGAACATTGGGGTGGTGTTTATAAAGATACTCGCCTTCAGGGCGCAGAGGTTCGGCGCCGGTGGCGATAATCACGATGCCATGCTCGATCTCCTGGCCGGTGGAGAGCTTGGATTTATAGTTACCCACCGAACCGGTGACTTCGTCCACCATGGCCCAAAAGTGGACGGTAATCTTGGGCTGTTTCTCCACCCTCTCGATCATGCCGTCCACCATGGCCTGGACCGGTTCATCCCGCCAGGTGCTGTGGAGCTTGCGGGCATTACCGCCCAGCCGGTCCAGTCTTTCCACCAGGTGGACCTGGAAACCCTGGTCCGCCAGGGCCAGGGCGGCGGTGATGCCGGCCATGCCGCCGCCGATAACCAGGGCTCTTTTGTTCACCGGCACCGAGAGATATTGCAAGGGCTGCAACATCCTGGCTTTGGCGACGCCCATGCGGATCAGATCCAGGCACTTTGCCGTGGCTCGTTGCGGCTCCTGCTGGTGCACCCAGGTGCACTGGTTGCGGATGTTGGCCATCTCGAACAGGTATTTGTTCAGGCCGGCCTCCCGGAGCATGCTCTGAAACATGGCGCCGTGGGTCGTGGGACTGCAGGCCGCCACCAGCACCCGGTTCAGGTTGTGCTCCTTGATCATCTGCACCATCTGATTCTGGCAGTCTTGGGAGCAGGTAAAGAGGTTGTCCTGGGTGTATACCACGTTGGGGATGGTGCGGGCGCTTTCCACCAGGGAGGGCACATCGGCCACGCCGCCGATATTCAGGCCGCAGTGGCAGACAAAAACGCCCACGCGGGGCGGCTCTGCCGAGGCGTCGGCTTCCGGTGGAAAAGTTTTGGCTCGCTGCATGGTCCCCCGGACCGCGGCCAACTCCCGGGCCGCGGCCGCGGCCGCGGCGCTGCCATCCACCACCGAATCGGGGATGTCCTTGGGACCGGTAAAGGCGCCGCAGGCGAAGATCCCCGGCCTGGAAGTAGACACCGGGCTACAGCAGTCGTTCTCGACAAAGTTGTTCGGGGAAAGCTCCACCTTTAATATCCGGGCCAGTTCGGCGCTTTCCGGAGTGATCCCCATGCCGACGGATAAGACTACCAGGTTGAATTCTTCGGTCCGGATGGCATTGGTTTCATCCACAAAGGTGAGTTCAAGATTATGGCTGCGCGGGTTTTGGACCACCCGGGAAACCACGGCCCGCATGTAGCGGATATGATGATGCACCTTGGCGCGCTGATAATAACTTTCGAATCCCTTGCCTTGGGCCCTGAGATCAATGAAGAAAATGGTAGGCTGGATTTTGGCATCGTGCTCTTGGGCAATAATGGCCTGTTTGGTGGCGTACATGCAGCAGACCGAAGAGCAATAGGGCCGGCCGGCGGCGGCATCCCGAGACCCGACGCACTGTATCCAGGCGATTTTCTCCGGCTCGGCGCCATCGGAGGGGCGCGTGATATGGGCGTCAGTCGGCCCGGTTGCCGAGAGGATCCGTTCGAATTCCAGAGAAGTAATAACATTGGGATAGCGGCCGTAACCATATTCCGGCTTCTGACGGGCGTCGAAAACCTGGAACCCTGGAGCCAGGATCACTGAGCCGACGGTCAGATTCACGACTCGGTCCGTTTGGGAAAAATCTATGGCGTCGGAGGGGCAGAATTTCTCGCAGGCCCGGCATTTCCCTTTGAGAAAAAAAATGCAGTGTTCCTGATCGATGGCAAATTTTAACGGCACTGCCTGGGGATAGAGGACATAAGCTGCTTTGCGGAAATCGAGCCCCTGGTTAAAGTCGTTGGGCACCTTCTTGGGGCATTTCTCGGCGCAAATGCCGCAGGCAATGCAGCGGCTCTCGTCGATGTACCGGGCACGCTGGAGCACCTCGACCTGATAGTTGCCGGCTTGACCTTCGATGCCGGTCACCTCGGCCGGGGCCAGAATTTCAATATTGAGGTGGCGGCCCACCTCCACCAGTTTCGGCGCCAGGGTGCACATGGAACAGTCGTTAGTGGGAAAAGTCTTGTCCAACTGCGGCATCACGCCGCCGATGGCGGATTTTTTCTCCACCAGATAGACATAAAATCCGGTTTCGGCCAAATCCAGGGCGGCCTGGATACCGGAAATCCCCCCTCCCACCACCAAAACCGCACCAGTCTTCTTGTCGCTATCTTTAGGCTTCTTTACGGCCATGTATCAAACCTCGATTAGATAATTCCCTTCATCTTCAATAAAGGCATGGGGTCTACCAGGTGCTGGGCCAGCCAATGCGGAGCTTGAGGATGTCCCACGGCCAGTCCCATGAGTTCGGTGAAATAAAAGACCGGCAGGTAATAATCCTGGCCGAATTTGCGGGCAATCCTTTCCTGGCACAGGTCCAGATTGGCCTGGCACATCTGGCAGGAGACCACGAAACACTCGGCCCCCGCGGCCAGGGCTCGTTCATAAAGGCGCTGCACCAGGGTATCGATAATATCAGGTCGGGCCAGGGCCAGGCCGGCGCCGCAACAGTCAGTCTTGAAAGACCAGTCCAGGGGCGTGGCGCCCAAAACCTCCAGGAGACGCTCCATGTTTTGGGGGTTTTCAGAATCGGCTCGATCCGTTACCGCCGGCGGCCGGGCTACCAGGCAGCCATAATAGCAGACGGCTTTAAGATTCATCAGCGGCAGTACCACCTTGGCAGCCAGCGACTCCAGGAAGGCGTTTTGGGTAAGAAAATCTAATAAATCCCAGATCTTGAATCCCCCGCGGTAGGACAGGCCCAATTCCTCGCCCTGGGGCCCCTGCAGGGTCTTTTCCGCCACTTTGAGCCGGTTGAAGCACAGGGCACAAGGCGCCACCACATCACGTCCGGCCTTTTCAGCCAACGCCAGGTTGCGGGCCGGTAGGTGCAAGGCGAGCTGGTGGTTGAGGCTGTGGGCCGAACTGGCGCCGCAGCAATTCCAATCGAAGAGCTCCACCAGATCCACGTCCAGCAGGGAAGCTACGCCGGCGATGGAAGCGGCATAGTCCACCGCGGTGCCTTCTAACGAGCAGCCAGGATAGTAGGTAACTTTCATAGGCTTAAAACTCAACCTTCCGGAAGATTTCGGCGATCTCGCCCTTGCCTCGCAAGGCTGAGGGGCCGCGCCAGCGCACCCGTCCGCGCTTCCAGAGTTTCCACCCCAAACTCAGGTCGGCCTTGAGTCCAGCAAAATCCGGTTGGCGCCGCATTTTGAACAGGGTAAAGCGCCGGAGGAGCCCGCTTTCCGATAAGCGGCCGCCCGCGTCCCGGAGGCTCTCCAGAAAAATACGGTGGAACGTCGCCACCATGTCGTCGGGTAGGGTTCTCCCCCTTCTGACCGCTTCTTCTTTGAGCCAATCCATGGTGCCGGCAATGTCGATGCCGTTAGGACAGCGACTGGTACAGGTTTGGCAGCCGGAACAGACCCAGATGGTCATGGAATCGAACACCCGCTCTTCCTGGCCCAAAAGCGCCAGGCGGATGACGTGGTGCGGCAGCAGATCCATGGCGAAGGTCAGGGGGCAGCCTCCTGAACATTTTCGGCATTGGAAACAAGAGGTTACCGCCAGGTTGGCCTTAACCAGTTGTTCAGGGAGGACATACTGGGGCCTCAACAATTGATTGGTCGGGTTTTCCATGGGCGATTTTTTTATTCCTAGCTAAAGCCCACCATGCTTTGGTGGTGGGGGAGGGGTTAAAGATCTATAATCCATATTTTGTATACCTATTGTCACCTACAGGTCAATAAAATTAATGAGCTTTTTATTAACTAGCGACAACGGCTTGATAATAGGCCAATTTTGCTGACTCGGGTAGCTATGCCTCTGTAGGGGCGGGTTTTAAACCCGCCCCTACGGGTGGACTCTCACGGTAAACGTTCATGAACCACCAATGTTTCACCCCCGAGGATGAAAATCCCCCCTACCCCCCTTTTTCAAAGGGGGGTTTTAAAGTCCCCCTTTGGCAAAGGGAGATTTAGGGGGATTTGGACTTTCACGCTAAAGAAGCCGAAACACCATTCATGACGTGGGCGCGCTGCCCCCCGGAGTTTAACGCCTGGCGGGAGAGGCAAAAGAGAGGCAGCGCCCCTGCCCTGCCCCTCCGTCATTCCCCGCCCCGGGGCTCGGATGGCTCGAAACCCGGGCTTTAGCCTCCGGTCGTAAAAAAAATAACCGCAAAAATAACCGGATTCCTAAAATGTAGCTGATTTAAACAACCCGCCGGGAAAACCCAGGGGCTAAAGAAGTCCTTAATACACTACCATTGGATGAAGTTGATTGATCCTGGGATTGTCTTCAGCTCCGAAAATTTAGCAAAATTTTAAAAATTGCCGGGAAACATTTAGACATTCCCGGTATTAATTTAAGCCGGGAAGGGTTGGGCTTCCGGCCCACCATCGGCATCCAGGAAGGCTTCCAGACCACCGCGGCCTGGTATAAGAACCGGGGCTGGCTTTGTAAGCCCGGCCCCGTAGACTTATTGCTTGTCATCGAGGAGCAGCGACAACGGCGGGGTAATGCTCTTCACCTGGTAGGCCCGCACCGTGCAGGTACCCGTCAGCTTGCCGGTGGTATCCACTCCCCGCAGGATATTGAAGACCCGGTTATTGGCGGAGACGATATTCGCCGGTCCCCCCACCGCCTCACTGGGAGTACTTTCCCAATCCACCAGGTCTTCCCACAACAGGTTCCCCGTATCGGCCTGGTAGGCCCGCAAGATATTGCGGTTGGCCGTATAAACCGGCGGGGTCCCGGAATAAGTGTTGAATCCTCCCTTCACCACCACGATGTCGCCGCTCACGGTCAGGCCGGTGCCTAAGGAGTTGCCGGTGCCCTGGGACAGAGTCTCCTCCCACCTGATATTGCCGGTGGCCACGTCCAGGGCCTTGATGAAGCCCATCGGCGGCGTCGGAGCGACGTCACTTTTGACGTAGCCGCAAATCACCAGGGTATTCGAGGCCACCGCCACCCGATTAATGACGATGTGGTCATAAACCGGCAGAAAGGTGAACTGTTTGGTCCAGAGCGGGTCCGCCCCCCAAGCCGCGCCGGCCAGGAGCAGCACTCCAGTCAGGATCGCCACAATGCACCATACTTTCCTTCTCATCATGTTCCAGGACCTCCTCATGGGATAGTAACCGAGATTATGCGGCAGCTTCTGCCACCGCAGTCAAAAAATGGTTTGGGGGACCTTTCTCCCCGAGTTTAATCCCGACAAGTTTCCTCTTTTGTAGCCAAATTGTCTTGTGGCCGACATGATAGCACAAATTTCCATGAATTTATCAACCAATGCTGGTTTATTCCGCTAAGATCTTGAGCAAGTACTGACCATAGCCATTCTGCCGCATGGGTTTGGCCAGCCGGCGCAGGTCCCCGGCGTC
>JAHIKF010000108.1 GCA_018897875.1 Pseudomonadota bacterium
GACCATGAAGTCCATATCCATCAAGGGCCAGGGCTGTAAATCCGGCAGGTGTGCGGTGAAGGCGGTTGTGCTTACCCCGGGAGGCCTGGGTCGTGTCCCGGAGTCGGGACTGAGGGGGTCGTGAGGCCCTCTGACCGCGGCCCAGGAGTCAGCAGAGGCCATAGTAGGGCGAAAGCCTGAAGGGCCGAACGGTTGGAGCGGTGAGTAGGCCGTGCGTCTTAAGGATGCAGGGCAGCGGCAAATCGGGATAGTTCCCGCCTCACTTCCAAAAGTAGGGGTGAAGCCCCGAGGGTTGGCAGTGTAGGGACTGAAGCATCTTTAACGTTGCATATGTTCGAAAGCCCGGCATCATCCGGGAGCTTATATTTTTCTTCCCCGTGTGGTTGCTCAACCAGCCGAACCGCCGTGTACGGACCCGTACGCCCGGTGGTGTGACAGGGAAAGCCCGCAAGGGCCTACCTATGTCGATGCTTCAATGACGTGGGGGTACGAAAAGCTCCGTGACCGGATAAAAACCTGGCCTCGCCGGGTGAGCAGGGGGAGATCCCGGCTGCCTCCGGCGGGCCGGGGACTTATTTCTTCTTGGCCTCCGGGTATTTCTTGCCCTCGATCTTTTCGATGACCAGGTTGTCCCCCATGGCGCTATGGGTCTCCATGGTCACCTCTTTACCGCTCTTGGCGTATTTCTCCAGCACCGTGGGGTTCTGGTTGACGATGCGGAAGATCTCCGGGGGCTTCTTCCCCTGGATGTAGTAGCCGCCCATGGACTCATCCTTGACGATCTTGCCCACCACCGTGATTTTCATAGGTTTGGCGGCGGCCGGTTTGGCCGGGGCTGGGGCCTTCTCCTGGGCCAGGGCGCTGCCGCCCACGGCCGTTAGGAAAAATAGAGCCGCCACTGCCAGGGTTGCCAGTTTTTTGGTCTGCATGGCCTACTCCTTTAACTGATAATTTTTATCTTGCCCTAAAGGGCAATTGGCCGGCGCCGATGAGGCGCCAGTGCCACGAGGGGTTTTGCGCGAACCCCCATGGGAGTTTTATAGGGTGCGTCTGCCGCATCATTGATGGTGCGTAGAGACACGCCCTCCGAAGCCGTTTCAGGTCTTACTTCCCTGCCTTAACCGGGGCGGGTTTGGGGCTGGCCTCCTCTTTGATGGACTCCGTAGCCGTGCCGGAGGTGGCCCCGGCTTTTTGCAGCGTCTCAGCGATATCGTTTTGCTGGTAGTCCCGGGCCAGGGAGAGAGCGGTGTGGCCTTCCCGGTCTTGGGCGCTGAGGTTCGCCTTTCGGGCCAGCAGCAGTTCCACCACCTCAGGGCGGCCGTTCTGGGCAGCCCACATGAGGGCGGTCCGGCCCTGGTTATCGGTGGCGTTGACCTCCGCGCCCCGCTCCAGGAGCAGCTTCGCCACCTCGGCCTTGCCGGTCTCCGCCGCGGCAATGAGAGGCGTCATGCCTTTCAGCTTCTCTTTGATGGCCGGGTCGGCGCCTTTATCCAGGAGAAGCCGGGCCGCGTCGGCGTGGCCGTAGTGGGCCGCCAGGATAAGGGCGGTGCGGTTGATGTTATCGGTAGCGTTGGCGTCGGCGCCTTTATCCAGGAGGAGCTTAATGGCCCCGGCCTTGCCCCCCAGGGCCGCGGACATGAGCGCGGTCATGCCGTTCTTGGCATTCCTGGCGTTGACGTCGGCGCCTTTAACCAACAGGAGCTCGACCACGCCGTCATAGCCTCCCACCGCAGGCCACATCAGGGGGGTGGCCCCTTGCGAAGGCTCGGTGACGTTGGGGTTGGCCCCTTTTTCCAGGAGCAGTTTCACTACGGTTCCCCGGTTATAGCGGGCCGCCTCCACCAGGGGCACATAACCGCTGGGGCTGACGACGTTGGGGCTCATGCCGGCCTGGAGAAAGAGCTGCACCACCTCCAGGTTGCCAGCCCGGGCCTGGTTGGCGAAGGCTTCGGTGTCATAGGGGATTTTTTTCTGGCCCAGCTTGAGGCGGGCCTCCTCCTGGGGGTTGCCGCCGCAGGCCGCCAGGGCCAGGAGTAGTAGCAAGACCAGGGGAACATATCCCAACTGCCGGATTTTCATGGGCGCAACTCCTGGGGGCATTTTTGTCATTGCCGCTTTTTGCCGGGCTTCGGCTTTTCCTTGACCTTGCCCTTCTCCGCCGGCGTTTCCTTCTTGGGTTCTTCCTTCACGGGGGTGGCCCCGGCTTTGAGGAGCATCTCTTCGATGTCCTTCTTCTTGGCGGCCTGGGCGTAGGACAGGGCGGTCTTGCCGTCGTTGTCCTTGGCGTTGACGTCGGCGCCCTTATCCAGCAGCAGCTTCACCGTGTCGGCCTTGCCGGCCTGGGCCGCCCAGATGAGGGCGGTTTTGCCCTTATGGTCCTGGCTGTTGATTTCAGCACCTTTATCCAGGAGCAACTTCACGATCTCACTTTGCCCCCGGGCCGCCGCGGACATGAGGGCCGTCAAGCCTTCCTTGGCTTCCCGGGCCTTGAGGTCGGCGCCTTTGGCCAGGAGCAGTTTCACGGTTTCCAGTTGGCCGCCGTGGCCCGCCCACATCAGGGGGGTGCGGCCGTCCTGGTCGGTGGCGTTGACGTCGGCGCCCTTATCCAGCAGGAGTTTGACGACGTCCGTGTGCCCCCGCACCGAGGTGGCCAGCAGAGCGGTCATGCCGTTTTTCTCTTCCGTGGCTTTGATATCGGCCCCCTTGTCCAGCAGGAGCTTCACGGTGTCGGCGTTGCCGCTCAGAGCGCCCCAGATGAGGGGCGTGGCCCCGAACTGCTTATCTTTGGTGTTGACGTCGGCCCCGCTGGCCAGGAGCATTTGCACCACCTCGGGGCGGCCAGACTTGACCGCGGCAATGAGGGGGGGTTCACCCTTTTTGTCGGTGATATTGGGCTTCATGCCGGACTGGAGGAAAAGCCTGGCCGCCAGGATGTCGCCGTTTCTGGCGGCGTCCACGAAGGAGTCCTCGTTGTACTTGACGTTCATCTGGCCCAATTTTATGCGGGCCTCCTCCTGGGGGTTGCCGCAGGCAGCAAAGGCGAACATAAAGAAAATCAGGATCAAGAGCTTCGCTTGCCGTTTCTCCAAACTATTATCCTCCTGAAGGCCATGAGTGGGTTTAATTATAAAATCAGGGAGAGTCCTTGGTTTAGTCGTTCGACAACCTGAAGCCCAACTGATGGCCTTCAATCTCTTCTTCATCATTTAATTATGAAAAAGAGATGCGTCAATCTCTTACCGCTAATAAGTAAAAGGCCATTGGGATAACTTTTTGTCATTCAATTCCATGAACTCAAAGTAAGGGCTAAGTTATAGGGATTTCCTCCTAATAACTTGTAAATTAGGAGGTAGGCCGTGAGGCGCTCCCCCAAAATGAGACTATTATAATCAGAGGCCTCGAAAGGCTTGGAGATGTCCCCTTTTTTGGGCAAGTGGTCTTTTGGGAACCAGAATAGCACAAACTTCAATGGAAAGGTGTGTTCCCAAAAATCTGGCAAACCTAAACCTTAGAACCCAGATACCTCACTGTTGTGGAGGTAAAGGAATCTGGTCCAGGACCACCTGGTAATGGTGAGCAAGAGGAAAAGCCGAGGCCACATGGACATATCACCCCGGGGCATGGAAATGGGCCAGCTGTAAAAAAAAATGGGATGGAAAGAGAAATGGATGGATAGCAGGTCACTTGCCAATGATCGACAATTATCACCTTACCCGAAAAAATGCCAGATAATATCCAGATATCTTGTACTAACATCTGTAGGGAGGATAATTTCAGATGGCGGTGATAGGACCTCGCCCGCCGGGGACACCGGCAACCTGAAATGCGCCCCCAGACCTCCCTCCGGAAAGATAAAGCTACGGCGTATAGGACCACTCACAGCACCGCCACGGCCCGCAAAGGTGGCACCAATGGGGGAAGTCCAGGGGGACCTGTGAAATGCTTAAATCGCCCCGTGCCGGCCCCGCCAACCGGCCATATTTTGCTTATAAAGTTTTGGGGCCGGGTCCCATAAGCCGGGGGGGTATCTCCCCTCAACCCACCCGGGGACCCCACAGGGCGAAGCGTGTACTTGCGGCAGAAAGCGTGTAGCGCTTTTTTAAGGGGTATCTGAGTCCAGGTCATAGACGGATTTTTGAGTGAAAAATTTTGGGGTTTTAAAAGGAACCGGGGGGTACTTCCGATTTTTGGGGAATGATATTTTGGGAAAAATTTGCCTACCCCCCCTTATTATATATGGGGGGGGGTACTCGCTTCCTGGGGGTTTGCCTTCCGGGCCGGGACGCTGGTGTGGGTGGGGGCGTGGGCTGGGCCGGGAGGGAGCAGAGCGCCACGGCTGGGGGCTGGGCGTAGGGCCGGCGGCCTGGCGGCGGCACCCAGGGCGCTGTGCTCGGGTCCGGCTTTCCCCCTGCCCCTGCGCTTGGGCCCGCACCCTGGCCCTGACCCTGGTCCTGCCCCTGGGCCTGGCCCTGGGCCTGGCCGGCAGGGCCATGGGTCAGGGGCGGCAGCATCCACGGGGCAGGGACGGCTGGGACTGGCCAGGGCGACCGCCGCAGTTGCCCTGCCAGCGTTGGATTTTTGGGGCGGCATATCACCACCGACAGCACCCTCGATTCGACAGACGACTCCCCCCCTCGACGGACCTCTCCTATGCCCCGATTTTTGATGATTTTAGGCTTGGGTGTGGGGAATAGTGTGGGGAATGAAAAAAGAGGGGTTAGGCCGTTTGACCTAACCCCTTGATTTCATTGGCGGGGACGACGAGACTCGAACTCGCGACCTCCGGCGTGACAGGCCGGCGTTCTAACCAACTGAACTACGCCCCCGGTTAACTTAGTTCAAGGTTCAAGGTTGAAAGTTCAAAGTTGATGCTGCAAAAACTTTGGAACCAAACCTTGAACTTTGAACCCAACTAAAATCTGGTAGGCGGAACAGGGCTCGAACCTGTGACCCCCGGCTTGTAAGGCCGATGCTCTCCCAGCTGAGCTATCCGCCCGCCCCAGTAATATTCGCTTATGGAGGCCCCGCTGTCAAGGGGTTTATGCCCTTCCTGCCCTATCGACGAGCCCAAACCGGTCGTTCCGCCTTTCTTTTTACGCTATGAGGAGAAAGGGTGCGCCGAGCGCACCCTACAGCACTACAGCACTCTGAGGAGACATGGCGCGGCGATGACATCCTAAGGCACAACAGCTCCTGGCGGGCCGGTGCACCTACATTTTCTCAGGAGAGGGGATGGGGAAAATGATTTTTACCTTTTCGCCCTTTCGCCTTTTACCCTTTTCCCCTTATTTCTTTAATGGGCCTGAATCTCGGCGGTGGGCGGCTCGACCGGTCCATAGACCGCGTCCGGGGCCACCAGGGGCGGTACCGGCTTAAACAGGCTGTCCGGATCATCCAGCACCAGGGCCGCTTTCAGGACCTCGTCCATGTGGTCTACCGGTACCAGGTCCACCGCCTTGAGAATCCTGGCCGGGATCTCCTTGATATCCTTGACGTTGTCCTGGGGGATGAGCACGGTCTTGATCTGGTGGCGGTGGGCCGCCATGATCTTTTCCTTCAGGCCGCCGATGGGCAGCACCCGCCCCCGCAGGGTGATCTCCCCGGTCATGGCCACGTTGCGATGTACTGGAATCTTCAGCAAGGCCGAGACGATGCAGGTGGCGATGGTAATCCCGGCGGACGGGCCATCCTTGGGGATAGCGCCCTCCGGCACGTGCACGTGGATGTCGAGCTTGCGGTAGAACTCTGACGGCAGCCCCAGGCTCTCAGCCTTGGAACGCACGTAGCTCAAGGCCGCCTGGGCCGACTCCTGCATGACTTCCCCCAGTTTGCCGGTGATCATGAGTTTGCCCCGGCCGGGCAGTACCACCACCTCGGTATGGAGGAGTTCGCCCCCGAATTCGGTCCAGGCCAGACCGGTGGTGAGACCCACTTCGTCGGCCTCTTCGGTGCGGCCGAAACGATACTTGGGGACCCCCAGGAACTTGGGCACCATCTGGCTGGTGACCTTGACCAGGTGTTCCTTGCTCTTGGCCGCCACTTCCCGGGCCACTTCCCGGGCCACCTTCCGGCTGATGGAGGCGATTTCCCGCTCCAGGTTGCGCACCCCGGCCTCCCGGGTGTACTGCCGGATGATGGTGAAAATGGCGTTTTCCGAGAACTGGATGTTCTCCTTGGTCAGGCCATTGGCGAGGCACTGCTTGGGGACCAAAAACTGTTCGGCGATGAGGTGCTTCTCCACCTCGGTATAGCCGGCCAGCCGGATGATCTCCATCCGGTCCTGGAGCGGCGGCGGGATGGAGAAGAGATTGTTGGCCGTGGTGATAAACATTACTTCGGACAGGTCGTAGTCCACGTCGAGGTAATGGTCGTTAAAGGCGAAGTTCTGTTCCGGGTCCAGGACCTCGAGGAGCGCCGAGGAGGGGTCGCCCCGAAAATCCGTGCTCATCTTATCCACTTCATCCAGGCAGAAGACCGGGTTGTTGGTCTTGGCCTTTTTAAGCGACTGGATGATCTTGCCGGGCAACGCCCCGATATAGGTGCGCCGGTGGCCGCGGATCTCGGCTTCGTCCCGCACGCCCCCCAGGGACAGGCGCACGAAGTTCCGTCCCATGGCCCGAGCCACCGACTTGGCCAGGGAGGTTTTGCCCACGCCCGGGGGCCCCACCAGACAGAGGATAGGCCCTTTCATCTTTTTGACCAGGCTCTGGACCGCCAGGTGTTCCAGGATGCGCTCCTTGGGTTTCTCCAGGCCATAGTGATCTTCTTCGAGGATGCGTTCGGCCTCTTCCAGGCCGTGCTTATCTCTAGTCTTTTCTTGCCAGGGCAAAGACAGCAGCCAGTCGATGTAGTTCCGGGAGACGGTGGCCTCCGCCGACATGGGGCTCATGAGCTTCAGTTTCTTCAGCTCATGCTTCACCTTGCCGGTGGCCTCGCCGCTCATCTTCTTCCGCCGGATACGCCGCTCCAGTTCCTGGATCTCGCCCTTGAGATCCTCTTTTTCCCCCATCTCCTTCTGGATGGCCCGCATCTGTTCATTGAGATAGTATTCCCGCTGGGTCTTTTCCATCTGCTTCTTGACCCGGTTCTTGACCCGGTTCTTGATACGGGACTCGATCTGGAGGATTTCATTTTCCCGGTTCACATAGCCCAGCACCTGTTCCAGGCGGCGGGAAGCGTCCAAAGTTTCCAGCAGGCCCTGCTTTTCATCCGCCTTGATGGACAGATGGCCGGCGATGGTGTCGGCCAGGCGCCCCGGGTCATCCACCCCCACCAGGCTCTGCATGGCTTCCTGGGGGACCTTTTTGTTCAGCTTGGTATAAGTCTCGAACCCGGCAATGGCGGTGCGGCGCAGCGCCTCGGTCTCGGGCGTGATCTCCCAGGACTCCAGGAGTTCCTCGGCCTCCACCTGGAAGAACTGGGATATGGGGAGAAAATGGCGAGTGATGGCCCGGCTCTTGCCTTCCACCAGCACTTTGACGGTGCCGTCGGGCAGCCGCAAGAGCTGGAGGATGGCCGCCAGGGTGCCCAACCGGTGAATCTCGCCCTCCCGGGGTTCATCCTTGCGCGGGTCCTTCTGGGTGCACAGCAGGATATGTTTTTCCTGCCCCATGGCAAATTCCAGGGCATGGATGGAGCGTTCCCGCCCGATAAACAGCGGCACCACCATGTGGGGGAAGATGACGATATCCCGCAGGGGC
>JAHIKF010000109.1 GCA_018897875.1 Pseudomonadota bacterium
ACGATATGGTTTATATCCAGTGGCAGAAAGACAAGCAGGGGAAACCCATCAAACAAGTGGTCTGGCCCTTAGCCGGCGCCACCGCCTCTGCCTTCGTCTGTCCGGCGAGGTAAGACTCTCGTAGCTTCAAGTTGACCCGGCGCCTCCACCTCCGGAGGCGCCGGGATAAAGGGGTACTGCTCAGTGCTCGACCAACTGATATCGTCTCTGACGGACGGACTCCTCTTGGGGTTTGTGTATGGCGTGGCCGCCATGGGTCTGACCCTGATCTGGGGTGTGATGTCGGTCATCAATCTGGCCCACGGACCCGTCATCGCCCTGGGGATGTTCGGCACCTACCTGCTGTTTACCCATCTGGGGGTGAATCCTTACCTGGCCATGGTACCCGTGGCCGGGGCGGGCCTGATCGCGGGTCTGGTGATTTACGTCATCGCGGTGCACCGGGTGATTAACGCCCCCCATCTTTCCAGCCTGCTGGCCACCTTCGCAGTCAACATGATCATCATCGGGGTCGGCACTGCGGTCTTCAGCACCTCCCCCCAAAACATTGACTACTCTTTAGGCTCCGTGGAGGTGGGCTTCCTCACCTTTCCCGCCAGCCGACTGGTGGGGGCCTTTGGTGCCATCCTGGTGACGGCCTGCCTCTATCTGTTTCTCTACTTCACCCGGCCGGGGAAAGCCATCCGGGCGGTGGCCAATAACCGCATGGCCGCGGAACTGATGGGCATCCCGTCCTCCCGGGTGCTGGCCCTCAGCTTCGGTTTGGGCACCATGATGGCGGCGGTGGCCGGTGGCCTCATTGCCACGTTCTTTCCCTTTACCATCTTGAGTGGGGGACCCTACGAATTAAAGTCCTTCGTAATTTGCGTCTTGGGGGGACTGGGTAACCCCTTGGGGGCGCTGGTGGGCGGCCTCATACTGGGAGGTCTCGAGGGTCTGATTCCCACTTTCATGCCGGTTAGTTGGGTGCCGGTGGTGGAATTCGGACTCTTCGTGCTGGTGTTGCTGGTGCGCCCCACCGGTCTGTTCGGAGCCAAGTAAATGAAGGCCTGGCAAAAACCCGGATTCTGGCTACCCCTGGTCATTGTGCTGGTGTGGGGGGGGGTGGTTCTGCTCATCCATCAGGACACCATGCGGGAAACGGCCTTTGTCCTCCTGATGGCAGTGGGTCTGGCCTCCAGCCTCAATATTCTGCTGGGCTACACCGGCTACGTCAGCTTCGGCCACATCGTGTTTTTCGGCCTGGGAGGTTACACCGGTTTCTATCTGCTCAGCGAACAAGGCTGGCCCCTGTTCGCGGCGGCTATAGGCGGGGGGCTGCTCTCGGCCTTCATCGCCGGCCTGGTGGGTCTGGCAGTCCTGCGCCTGAGGGGCGCCTACTTTGCCCTGGCCACCATCGGCATCAATGAGGCGGCCCGGGCCTTTGTGAGCAATTTCGGGCCTTATGGCGGCGCCACCGGCATGTTTGTCAACTTTTCCGCCTATGAAAAGTATGGCGGCCCCGGCCCGGCCCTCTGGACGACCTTCACTTTTCTGTGGATTACCACCCTGGTGGTGTTGCTGGTGAGTTACCTGGTGAAACACTCCCGGTTCGGCCTGGGTCTGTTGGCGATTCGCGAGGACGAAGATGCGGCCATGGTGATGGGCGTCAAGGCCCCTAAATCCAAAACTATCACCTATGTCATTTCGGCATTTTTTCCCGGGGTGATCGGCACCTTATATTTCTTTAAAAACGGCAATATCGAGCCGGGTGACGCCTTCCAGCTCCACATGTCCATCGAGATGCTGGTGATGGTGATGCTGGGGGGCATGGGAACCGTAATGGGACCCCTGGTGGGGGCCGTCGGTTACCAATGGCTGCGAGGCTATCTCCTCACCAGCCCCATTTTTAAAGACCTGCATCTGGCCGTGGCCGGCGCCATGCTTTTGGTGATCATCCTGTTTGTGCCCGCCGGCATCGTCGGCTGGGTGCGCAATCACGTTCGGCGTTTACAGAAGGTGCTGGAATGATACTCCAGGTTCATGACGTTACCAAGCGCTTCGGCGGCCTCCAGGCCCTCTCCGACGTCACCTTTGATCTACACACCGGGGAAATCCTCGGATTGATCGGCCCCAACGGCGCCGGCAAAACCACCCTGTTCAACGTCATCAACGGGGTCTATGCCCCGGAGCATGGCCGCGTCAGCTTTCGGGGCGAGGATATCACCGGTCTGCCTTCCTATGACGTGGCCCGCCTTGGCCTGGCCCGGACCCACCAGGTGGTGCGCCCCCTCCACGAGTTGACGGTACGGGAAAACGTCATGGTGGGAGCCTGTTACGGCCGGGAGAAGCACTCCCTCAAGGAGGCCAAGCGCCTGGCCGACGGGTCCCTGGACAAGGTGGATCTTCTCGATCGGGCCGACCAGCCCTCGGGGAGCCTCAATGTCTCCCAGAAGAAACGCCTGGAGCTGGCCCGGGCCCTGGCTGCCCGTCCGTATCTCCTGCTCCTGGATGAGGTGCTGGCGGGACTCAATCCTTCGGAAATCGCCTCCATGATGGACACCGTTCGGGCCATCCGAGAAGACGGCATCTCCATTCTGATGATTGAGCACGTCATGCAGGCCATCATGTCCATCTCGGACCGCATCCTGGTCCTGGATTACGGCACCTTGATCGCCACCGGCCTTCCCGAAGAAGTGGCCAACAATCCGCAGGTGATCGAGGCCTACCTGGGCGATCCCAAAATGACGGCGCAACTGCTGGCGGAGTAGATTATATGGCCATATTAGAAGTGAACGACATTGCCTCGGGTTATGAAGGCGTCCAGATCCTCTGGGGGGTCAATCTCAAGCTGGAACCGGGCAAACTCACCACCCTGGTGGGCAGTAACGGCGTGGGCAAGACCACCTTACTCAAAACCGTGATGGGGTTGATCCAGCCCATCAACGGGTCGGTATCCTTCCAGGGAGAAGACGTCACCAACCTGTCCGCCCATGCCCGGGCCAATGCCGGCATGGTGCTGGTGCCCGAAGGCCGCCAGCTGTTCACCGAAATGACCATCTACGAGAACCTGGAAATGGGGGCCTTCTCCCCCCGGGCCCGGGCCACCTTCAATCAAAACCTGGACAAGGTCTACGAACTCTTTCCCCGCCTCAAGGAACGGACCCGTCAGAAGGCCGGCACCTTGAGCGGCGGCGAACAGCAGATGGTGGCCGTGGGCCGGGGCTTGATGGCCGAACCCGAAGTCCTCATGCTGGACGAGCTCTCCCTGGGGCTCTCCCCCCTGCTGGCCCTTACCCTGTTTGAGGCCCTGACTCGCCTGAAAAAAACCGGCCTGACCATGCTCCTGGTGGAGCAGAACGTCACCATGGCCCTGGCGGTGAGCGATTATGCCTACGTCCTGGCCGAAGGCAAGGTTCACCTGGAAGGCCCGGCCCGGGAACTCAGCAAAAACGACGAGGTGCGCCGCACCTATCTAGGAATTTAAGTTAAAAGTTCAAAGTTCAAGGTTCAAGGTTCCAAGTTAAAGAAAAACTTTGAACCTTGAACCTTTCTTCAAGAGGAGGTTGGTCATGCCGGTTAAGGATTGGATGAGCAAAGACCTGGTCACCATTGATGCGGATACTTCCATCATGAAGGCTTCCAAGGTCATGAAGCAGAATGAAATTCAACACTTGCCGGTTCTGAGCCAAGGCCGCCTCGCGGGCATCGTTTCTGACCGCGACCTGAAAGAGGCCACGCCCTCCAAGGCCACCACCTTGGATATTCATGAAATGTACCATCTGCTGGACACGGTCACGGTCAAAAGCCTGATGCCGAAAAATCTTTTTACCATTACTCCCGGAGAAACCGTGGAAAAGGCCGCGGCAGTCATGCTCCAACACCATATCTCGGCTTTGCCGGTGGTGGACGCCAAGGGGGCCCTGGCGGGCATCATTACCAAGGGTGATATCTTCCGGGCCTTTGTCGCCGTCTCCGGCATTCAGCAGGCAGAGTTGGCCATCGGCTTTGAGTTGGCAGACCGACCCGGGGCCATCAAGGGGGTTACCGACGTGATTCGGGCGCACGGTGGCCGGATCGCCAGTATCTTAACGGCGTATGAGGGAGTTCCCGAGGGCTTCGGGCAGGTGTTTATCCGGGCCAAGGACATAAAAGACGAACAGACCCTCCTGAAGGAACTAGAGGCCAAGAGCACGGTGCTCTATTTCATCCGCGAGAAAGTGAATTGAATTCCGGGCCGCTTGGCCGCATTGCTGATACCAAGTCGAGACTTCTGCGAAAGTCCCCCCACCTGTCATTCTGAGGGAGCGGAGCGACCGAAGAATCTCATGAATACGAGAAAATACGAGATCCTTCGCTGCGCTCAGGATGACAAAACTGGGCGCCATCAATTGCGCCCCTACCATGCCTCATAACTCATCTTTTTCCCTGCAACCCCGTTTTTAAAACCAGGAGCGGTGGCTCCACAACTCCTCTTGCAGGTCCTTCATCTCCGTCTGACACAGCAGATACA
>JAHIKF010000110.1 GCA_018897875.1 Pseudomonadota bacterium
CGTGGGAGCTTCTTTCAGCCAAGACAACAATTCTTCCGGCGTCAGCCAAGATTCGATCTGGGCAGGTTTGCGCATCTTTTTTAGCCCCTGCCCAATATACCACTACTCTACGTTTGATGTCAAATTGGTATCATACCAAGTTGCGCTCATAAAAGTAAGAAAAGCTCACGGTCTGTAGGGGCGCACCCGCGTGTGCGCCCTCATGCCAGGGCGGACACATGGGTCCGCCCCTACAGAAGATAACTTAGCGGTATGATTACAGTTTGGTATCAGGCAGGGGCTGCCGGTCTTCGGCCCGCTTCCCCCAAGGCCTCACAGAGGCGGGGCACCAGGTGGTTGAAGTCGCCGTTGGACATCACCAGGACCACGTCGCCGGGGCGCAGGGCGTTAAGCAGGCCCTCCAGGAGCGCATCGGTATCGGGGAAATAGAGGGCTTCCCGGCCTGCGGCCGCAAGGTCGGCTACCAGTTCCCGGGAGGAGAACTGTTCCTCGGGCGCAACCTTCCACAGGTCCGGGGGTTCCCGCACCAGGATCAGGTCCGCGTCTTTAAAGGCCCGGGCGTAGGGCTCCTGAAAAATCCGGCGCCGGGAGGTGTTGGTGCGGGGCTCAAACGCCGTCACTAACCGCCGCTGGGGGTAAGCCTGGCGCACCGCGGCCAGGGTCACCGCCACCGCGGTGGGATGGTGAGCGAAATCCTCCACGACCAGCACCCCGTCAAACTCCCCAGCCACTTCCTGGCGTTTTTTCACCCCTTTAAACCCGGTCAGGGCTTTTTGCAAGGGCGCGGCCTCGGCCCCGACCTCGGCCAGGACCGCCAGGGCGGCCAGGGCGTTCAAGACGTTGTGCTCCCCCACCATGGGCAGGAAGAACTCTCCCCACCGGGCGCCCTGCTTCAGGACGGTGAACTGCATGCCGCCGGGGGCAGGGGTGATGGCCGTGGCCTGCCAGGCGACGTCGCCGTTGAGACCATAAAAAGAAACCGGGGCGCGGTTCCGTCCGCAGACCTCCCGCACCAGGGGGGCGTCCCCCCAGGCGAAGACCCGGCCGCCGGGAGCGATGGTGGACAGGAAGGTCTCGAAAACCTGGATGATGACGTTGAGGTCGGGGTAGATGTCGGCGTGGTCGAACTCAATGGAGGTGAGCACCGCCGCCCGGGGGGTAAAGTGGACGAACTTGGGGCGCTTGTCGAAAAAGGCGGTGTCGTATTCGTCGCCTTCCATAACCACATAGCGGCCGCTCCCCACCCGGTAATTGGTCTGAAAATTTTTGGCGATGCCCCCCACCATGAACCCGGGGTCCAGCCCCAGGGCAAAGCAGAGCCAGGCGATCAGGGCCGTGGTGGTGGTCTTGCCGTGGGTGCCGGCTACCACCACGGATTGGCGGTCGCCCACCAGGAAGCGGTTCAGGGCCTCGGGCAGGGAGAGGCGGGGCAGGTCTTGAGCCAGCACCGCCTGGGCCTCGGGGTTGTCCCGGCGGATGACGTTCCCCACCACCACCAGGTCGGGGGTCGGAGCCAGGTTTTCCGGGCGGTAGCCATCTTGAAGCGGGATTCCCAAGCCCTCCAGCAACGTGCTCATGGGCGGGTAGACGTGCTCGTCGGAGCCGGTCACCCTAAAACCCTGCTCCTTCAAAATACCGGCCAGGGCGGCCATGCCGGTGCCGCAGATGCCCAGGAGGTGGATGTGCAACTTATGGCTGGAGATTTTGTCGTGGGTCATTTCCGTCCATTGTGGCAGGGGCGGGTTTGAAACCCGCCCCTACGCTGCTCGTTTAGTAGTAGGGTGCGCACTGCGCACCGTGACCTTTGTGAGGAACAGCCGGAGGCGACGGTTAACCATCTGCCAATGGTCAATGAGGCTGATTGAAACCCAAGGCCCGGGACGCCGCCTCGTGGAAACGGGGCCGGAACGCGGCAATCTTGGTCTTATCATCCCGGCCCAGGTGGACCCGGTTTGTCAGTAAGACTACCATCTGACCGGAGTCCAGGTCCAGCCAAAAAGAGGTGCCGGTGAAGCCCAGGTGCCCGACGCTCCGGGGCGAAAAATAACGCCCCGCGGCCCGGGTGGCCGGGTCGGCGCCGGGGATGTCGAAGCCGCAGGCCCGATCGGCGCCGGGGGGCACCGTTAGAAAAAGCTGGACCGCAGCCGGGGTGAGGGGGCCGGTCTTTTCTCCGCTATAAGCCTGCCAAAGGCTGGCCACCAGATGAAAAACCTCACGGCCGGGGCCGAAGAGCCCGGCGTGGCCCGCCACCCCGCCCGCGGCCCAGGCGTTTTCGTCGTGCACTTCCCCCGCCGGGGGGCGTCCGGCAATGAGGCCCGGTTCGGTGAAGGCATACATGCGGTTTTCGGTTTTCGGTTTTCGGTTTTCGGTTGTCGGAACAGTTTGGGCCGGTTGGGGCAAGGGGATGAAGCCCAAGGTTTTCAGCCCCAAGGGTCGGTAGATGGCCTCCCGGCAGAACCGATCCAGATTCTGGCCGCTGAGGCTCTCCACCACCGCGGCCAGCAGCATGAAGCCCAGGTCGCTGTACAGGGTTGCCGTGTCCGGGGGGTATTCCAGGGGCGTGGCCGCAGCCAGGCGCGCCAAAAGGCCCGGGCGGGCCGAAGCCGGGGCCGCCAGCACCTGGGCGTAGAAAGGTCGCCAGGCCGGCAGCCCGGAGCGGTGAGTGAGGAGGTATCTTAGGGTCAGGGGACGCTTGTCCGGCGGCAGCCATGCGGCCGGGAGAACCTCTCCCAGAGGGGTGGCTAAATCGAGCTGCCCTCGGCCCGCCAGGACCATCAGGGCCAGGGTTGTGGCCAGGGGTTTTGTGAGGGAGGCCAGATCGAAGACCGTATCGGCGGTCGCGGCCGCCGCCCCCGGATCGCTGGACAAAAAGCCTGCGGCGCCCTCCCACCGGAGTTCCCCCTTAAGCCCCGCCAGGGCCACCGCGGCGGTAAAAACGCCCTGGCTGACGCCGGCTTCCAGAAGTTTTTGTAAGGGAACCCAGCGGTCTGGCAAAGGGGAGCCTCGGTTGTTTTGGCATAAACCTACCGAGTTGCAATCAAATATTGTTGTAGCCGCAGGATAGGCCGGAAAAACTAAAATCCCCCTAAATCCCCCTTTAATAAAGGGGGACTTTAATACCCCCCTTTGAAAAAGGGGGGCAGGGGGGATTTTTCATGCCCTGGGGTGAGACGCTTGTGGTTCATGGACTTTTAGCCTGCGCCAGCACCGGCGAGACGCCGGTGCCACTTGTTTGATTGCGAACCGGTATTCAGCGGTGCGCCGGGCGCACCCTACACTTTCTCCCGGGCCAGGGTTATCAGGGTGTCCAGGAGATCCGGGAACTCTATCCCCGCGGCCTTGGCCCCCTGGGGGAAGAGGCTGGTGGCGGTCATGCCGGGGATGGTATTGGTTTCCAGGACATAGATATTCTGCTCCCGGATCATCATATCGGTGCGGGAATAGCCCCGGCAGCCCAGGGCCTGATGCGCAATGAGGGCGCACTCCTGGGCGCGTTTGGTTATATCCGGGGAAAGTCTGGCCGGGCAGATTTCCTCAGTGGCCCCGGGCTGGTACTTGGCCTCGTAATCAAAAAAAGCGTAGGTGCTGGCCGGGATGATCTCCACCAGGGGCAAGGCCTGCAATTTGGCATTGCCCAGCACGGCGCCGGTAATCTCGGTGCCCTGGATGAATTCCTCCACCAGCACCCGGTTATCCAGGGCGAAGGCGGTGGCCAGGCCGGTTTCCAGGGCCTCCAAGGTCGGAGCCTTGGAAATCCCGATGCTGGAGCCTTCGTTGACCGGCTTGATCACCACCGGCAGGCCCAATTTGGCCTCGATTTCTGGGGGACTGGGGGCCTTGTGGCGGTGAAAGGCCAGGGCCGCGGGCACCTGGAGCCCGGCCATTTGATATATGGCCTTGCTCAACTCCTTGTTCATGGCCAGAGCCGAGGCCAGGATTCCGGAGCCCTGGTAGGGGATCTCCAGAAGGTCCAGGAGACCCTGCATGGAGCCGTCCTCCCCGCCCCGGCCGTGCATGATGATGAGGGCCGCGTCCAGCTCTCCGGCGTCCCGCACCAAGCGCTCCAGGTCTGTCAGAGGATCGTAGCGCCGAATGTCGTATCTGTCTTTATTAAGGGCCTGATAGACCTGGGCGCCGCTTTTCAGCGAGACTTCCCGCTCAGAGGATTTGCCCCCGGCGATGAGGGCCAGCCGCAATTTTCCCATGATTCCCTCCGGAAAAAATAGCTGTCAGCTTTCAGCAAAAGACCGTGATTCATTCCAAGGCTGTTCTGAAAAGTTTGTCGTAGGGTGCGCACTGCGCACCGTTCCCTCTTTTCCCATTGACCCGGAGCAGATCCAGGGGACTGAGCTGCAATGGCGCAAAGATTTTATCCTCCAGGGCCCGGGCCCTGACTTCCGTAGCCTGGATGCGGGCCAGGGCCTCGGGAGTGCGCCCGTAGCGCACCTTGAGGTCGGCAAAGCGGGCCGCCAGCGTAACCACCTCTTCGTGGAGCACCCGCTTGTCGGAGTAATTGACCAATTCGGCCTCACGCAGCGGCCTGGTGTCAGAAATGTCGTGATGGAGATGGACGTGCTCCCGCACCACCTGGGCCACGTGGGGGTAGCCCAACTCTTCCAGGATGCCGGCCCCCAACTCGGCGTGGTTCGTAAGGGTCCCCAGGCACGGGGTCTTGCCCAGGTCGTGGAGGAGGGCGCCGGCCGTGACCAAGGGCAGAAACAGGTCAAAACCGGCCTCCGCCAGGGCCTCGCCCAAAAAACTGGCCACCTCCATGACCCGGAAGCTGTGCTCCCGGATATTGGGGAGCATGCCGTGGGCCTCCATCAACTCCAGGCATTGATTATGAGAAGGGAGGAGGATTAAGTCTTGTTTATCCATGATGTCATTTCCATTCTGGTTCCCAAGTTAAACTTGGGAACCAGAACGGAAATCCTTTTCGCCTGTTTCCCCCGGTTCAAAATCAGTTCAAGTTTTAGTAACCAACACCACGGCATACGCGGCTATGCCTTCGCCCCGGCCGGCGAACCCCATAAGCTCGGTGGTGGTGGCCTTGACATTGACCTCGGCCGGCGTCAGGCCCAGGATGGGGGCCAGGTTCGCCTGCATCGCCGGGATGTGGGGGGCCAGCCGGGGCTCTTGGGCCACGAGGGTGGCGTCCACATTTTGGGGGGCAAAACCCCGGTCCCGGACGATTAGCATGATCCGTTCCAGCAGGGTTAAGCTGGAAATGTTTTTGTAGGCCGGGTCTTTATCCGGGAAATGGGTCCCTAAATCTCCGGCCCCCACCGCGCCCAGGAGGGCGTCGCCGATGGCATGGCTCAGGACGTCAGCATCGGAATGGCCCAACAGCCCCAGGGCATGCGGAATTTCCACCCCTCCCAGGATCAGGGGGCGCCCTGCCACCAAACGGTGGGCGTCATACCCCAGGCCGACTCGCATGTTTTTTCCTCCGCCGCAGAGCAAAGATGGCCTCAGCCAGCAGCAGGTCTTCCGGGGTGGTGATCTTCAAGTTAAAGGGCGACCCGGGAATGACCACCACCGGCTGCTGCAGTTCTTCCAGCAGGGAGGCCTCGTCGGTGCCGTAGAAGTTGCGGCTGTAGGCCTCGGTGAAGGCGCGCCACAACAGGGGCACCTGGAAGGCCTGGGGGGTCTGAATCTGCCAGATGTCCGTGCGCTCCAGGGTCTGATGCACCTTGCCTTCGGGGCTTACTCTTTTCAGAGTATCCTGGGCCGGCGACCCCAGGACCGCGCCCCCGTGCCGCCGGGCGGCGTCGATGACCCGGCGGATCTGCTCCGGGGTCACGAAGGGCCGCACCCCGTCGTGCACCAGGATGATTTCCAGTTCCTCCTCGTTTTTCAAGGCCTTGAGGGCGTGATAGACGCTGTCCTGCCGTTCTTTGCCCCCGGGTACCAGC
>JAHIKF010000111.1 GCA_018897875.1 Pseudomonadota bacterium
CGATCCAGCCAGTGGTCGGTGTTGGCCGCTTCCAGAACCGTGAGCAGGGGCTGGGAGATGATGCCTTTGCTTTTGAAGATGCGGTCGGCTTCTTCCTTGGTCTTGTTTTTCAGGAAGTCCTCGATGGCCGGATAGATCTCTTCCTGGGCCCGGGCCTCGACGCGATCGTCGTGGGTGGCGTACTTTTTGCCCAGGTCGGGGCGGCCGATGAGGTTCATCAGCTTGCCGAAATCTTCGTCCGTATAGGCCTGGACGCAGATGTAGCCCTCTTCCTTCTCCGCCGGATGGTCCGAATGGGGGTGGGAGGAGAGGCCGCAGGCGCAGATGCCGTTGACGCAGATTTCGGTGTCCCAGTTGCCCCAGCGCATCCGCACGACGCCGCTGCGGCCCCACAGGGGCAGGGCGTATTCGGTGTAGCGGGTGGAGCCTTGCACCTGGGAGCACTCGAAGAAGTTGCCCACGCCCGAGACCGTGTCCCGCCAGTAGAGGCCGGCCAGCATGGCGGTGGAGACCAGCATGCCGATGGAGTAGTCCATGATCCAGGTGGTGTGCTTGCTCGGGAAGCCGGCGCTGGCCCTCCCGGCCCGGTGGCCGGTGAAGGAGAAGACGCCGCCCTTGGCCTGTCCCAGGATGTCGTAGGAGGCCCAGTTCCGGCCGGGGCCGAAGCCGCCGAAGCCGCCGCACCAGGCGAGAACGATGCGGGGGTTGACCTCTTTGCAGGCGCCGTAACCGATCTTCCAGCGGTCGAAGGTGCCGGGCCGGTAGTTCCACACCATGGCATCGGTTTTCTGCACCATGTTGTAGAAGATTTCCTTGGCCTCCGGTTTGCGGTAGTCCAGGGTGACAAAGTATTCGTTGTGGTTGGCGCCCTGGAAGGCCGGGGACGTGCCGCGGCCCGGGTTCCACCGGGATACCGGGTAAAACCAGGTCTCGTTGTAGGGCGAGCAGTGACGCATGGGCTCACCCAGGCGGGGGACCTCGATCTTGATGACCTCGGCGCCCAGTTCACCTAAGTAAGCAGCAGCGCAAGGGCCCAGGATGTACTGGGTGCAGGACAGCACCCGATACCCTTTCAGGGACTCGGGTTTGTCAAAAAGAGCGTCCTTATTGAAGATAGTTTTGCAATAATCCTCAAAGGGTAGTTTGTCCAGGTGTTCGGTCATATTTCCTAACCCCCTCTATTAGATGAGCCCTTTGCCATAAAGCTCATTCAGCTTGACGGTGTCGAAGTTGCAGAACTTGCGATAGACATCGCTGTTGTCGTAGCCCACGGGACGGCCCAGGTCTTTGACCCGGCCCGGGGTCCGGTGGCTGTAGAACACGGAGCCGCAGAACAGCACCTTGCCGTAATGCGACGTGTCGATGGCCTTCACCATGCCCCGGTATTTGTAGTGGGGCTCTTCCGCGACTTCGTCGATGAAGGAGACGCCGCCCGCGGCTACTTCTTCCGCCAGCAACTTGGCGCGGCATTCTTCCCGCGTCCAGTCCTTCATCCAGTCGGTGAGGATGGTACAGGTCTTGACCTGCTGGTCATGGCCGACCCGGTCGATGACCACCCGCAGGGTGGGCTCGTCCAGGATCATGTCTTCCAGTTCGGGGCGGTCTTTGCCCACGGTCTTCCAGATGCGGTACCACAGCCGGTCATGGCCGCCGCCCACCATCATGTAGCCGTCTTTGCAGGGGTTGACCGAGTAGATGTTGATGGCCAGGTCCCAGTTGCCGTAACGGGGCTTACTGGAGCCGTCCATGCCGTACCAACCCCAGGCATAGTCATGGATACGGGCGTGGGCCTCCGCCGAGGTTACCTCGACGAACTGGCCTTTGCCGGAGGTCTCCCGGAAGATCAGGGCGGCGCAGGTGGCGTGGGCCGTCAGGTTGCCGGCCAGGATATCGTCGGCCCGCTCGCCGGCCCGCAGGGGGGTGCCCCCGAAGCTCTTGGGCAGCCCGGTGGCGTGGCACCAGCCGGTGGAACAGGGTGAGGAGGGATAGAGTTCCCCGGGTTGGTCCTTCATGGGGCCCCACTGGCCTTTCTGGCCGTTCCAGACATAGATCAGGCGGGGGTTGATCTTAGAGAGCTGGCGGTAGCCGATGCCCCAGGCGTCAAACTGCCCGGGGGCATAGTTTTCCACGAGCACATCCGCGTGGATGACCAGCTTTTTCAGAATGGCTTGGCCTTCTTCCTTGGTCAGGTCCAGGGTGATGGACTGCTTATTGCGGCATTCATGCAGGAAGGTGCCGCCGCACAGGTCGCCGTTGACGTTGTCTTTGAACATGTAGCGCTTGCGCCCGAAGGCCACCAGCTTCCGGATGGGGGAGCCGCCGGGCGGTTCCACCATGATGACGTTGGCCCCCAGTTCCGACAGGTAGGCGCCCGCCTGCATGCTGTTACACTGGAAGCCGCC
Source organism: Pseudomonadota bacterium (assembly GCA_018897875.1). Taxonomy (GTDB): domain Bacteria; phylum Desulfobacterota; class Desulfobaccia; order Desulfobaccales; family 0-14-0-80-60-11; genus 0-14-0-80-60-11. Next base: position 2,403 of record JAHIKF010000111.1, read on the forward strand.
GTGGCCGCATTCCAGCACCCGGATTTTGGCCAGGGCTTCGGGTTTGGCCATCTCGTGCTGGGGATGCAGCCAGCCCTCAAAGATGGTGGAGATTTCCCGAGACGCCTCGGTGCAGATTTTGGGGTCATAGACTTCTTCAAAACTCGGAATTGGGGTGAGAGGCCACAGTAACGGTGCTTCTTGAACCTCTTTTTTCAGATCGGACATTCAGATTCCTCCTTCATTGCGGTTGATTCGGAATTCTAACTTACGGAAACTTGAGTCCGCTCAAGTCAGCCTTCTACGGTTGGGCAGCAGCCACCTCCTTTCATGCGAAATTTGGCTCACCCGAGGGAGCCAGACAGGGTAGTCCCTTTAGATTCGTGTATACCTTATTAAGCTAATTTTGTGCCAAATAGTGCAATTGGCGCCATTTTTTCTCTAACTGATTTTAACTTGCTTGTTTTATTAGGTTATTTGCCTGGTTACTATTTACTCTGGCAGCGGCGACCCGGGGCCCGGCCATCCCTAAGCCGCGGTGACTGGGGGAATCGGTATCAGGTAAGGGGTGTTTTACCCCGAAGACCTTAAGGGGCCGGGGAGTTTAGGACAGCGGTTTGAAATTCTGGTGCGGCGGTTTTGAGAGTTTTTAGTATAATGATGCGAATCAACCCGCCGGGGCGAGGCACCGGACTTAAGCGCCCCCCCGGTCACGGTCCGAACCTCTCAACGAGCTTGAGACCATGGCAGATCAGCAAGGCCAATCGCCGCCCAACTGGTTTGAACGCCACCCCAAGAAGACTATATTGGGGTTGGTCTTGATCCTGATGCTGGCCGCCACCTATGGCGCCGAAAAGCTCCTGGCCTATATCAACCACACCCATAACCTGGTCCTCTTTTCCGAGAGGCGCTACATCAATTTAAGGGAGATCCTGCCCTTAATCGACACGGTGGATGTCCCCCCGGATAAGGCGGTGCGGGAGTCCGACGGCCTGGTCCAGAAACCCTACCGGGTCAGAACCGACGCCCGGGGCTTCATGCTGCCCTATAACCGCTATGAAAAACCGGACCTCACCCTGTTCTTTCTGGGCGGCTCCACCGTCGCCTGCATCTACGTGGAGGAAGAGAACCGCTTCCCTTACCTGGTGGGGCAGCTCCTTGCGCAAAAAACCGGGAAAAAGATCACCTCGATCAATTCGGGGGTCGGCGGCAACAACTCTTTGCATTCGCTGGATATTTTATTGAACAAGATTATCCCGGTCCGGCCCGATGTCGTGGTCATGATGCACAATATCAACGACCTGGTGGCCCTCATTTACGACCGGACTTACTGGAGCAAAAACCCCACCCGGGCGGCTATCGTCAATTTCTCTTTCTATAAGAATCTTACCGGTCTGAAGGCCCTCTCCACCCTGGCCCGGGATATGTATATCCCCAACCTCCACGCCGCCACCCGGATCCTGAGCAAAAAGATCTTCGGCAAAAAGGTCAAGGACCCGGACGACGAGTTCGCCTCTATCCGAGGGAAGAAGCTCACGGTGGACCAGGCACACATCCTCGCTGAGTTCAAGATGAACCTGAGCACCTTCATCAACATCTGCCGGGCCCGGCGAATCACCCCGGTACTCATGACCCAGTTTAACCGCTATAAGGACAATCCCGACCCCAAGGTCCTCAAGGCCATGCAGGGTTTCGAGTCTGATTCCCAGATCCCGGTGGGCGAGTTCATGGAGATCTACGCCAGGTTCAACGACGCCATCCGGGAGGTGGGAAAGGCCAACGGCGTTCTGGTGATCGATCTGGCGGCCTTGATCCCCCAAGATAAACAGTACATCTATGATGTGGTGCATCTCAACACCCGGGGGTCGCAGCTGGCCGCCCAACTTATCAGCCAGCGCCTGCAGCCGCTAGTGGCCCGCTAATTAGCGGCGGCCTGCCGGATTCCCCGGTAGGGGCGGTTCGCGAACCGCCCCTACATCAGCTGTGCGTGAACGTCTGGACGCGGTTATGGACCAGGATAAAAAAATCACCGTGCTGTTCATCATCAAACCGGAGCGGAGCGCCGGGGCCGAAATGGTGCTGGTGGAGGCGGCGGCGCGCCTTAGCCCGGACCGGTTTCGGGTGATCTGCGGCTTGCTGACCCCGGATGCGGAAAAAGTCATCCCCGCGCACCTCCCTTGCGTCGACTTCCGGATGCCGGGGCTCAACGGCTGGGTCTGGCTCCGTTTCATCTTGCAGCTCTGCTGGGTCATCTATCGCTGCCGGGTGGACCTGCTGCACGTGAACAGCTATGTCCCGGGGAATTATGCCCGCCTGGCCGGGACGCTGATGCAGGTGCCCATCATTATCGACCACTGGCACGGTTTTACCCGGTTTAGCCGCAAGCGCCGGTTCATCTGCCGGGTGCTGGGGCGGTTTACCGACCTGAGTCTGGCGGTCTCCCGGGGGGTGCGGGACTACCTGGTAGCTCAGGGTGGTTTGGATCCCGCCAAGGTGAGAGTAGTGGTCAACGGGGTGGATGTCGCCGCCATTGACGCGGCCCGCCCCGGCAAAGTGGTGCGCCGGGAACTGGGGCTGCCCGAAGGTTTGCCGGTGATCGGCCTGGTGGGCCGCCTGGACCACTGGGGCAAGGGCCATAAAGAATTGTTTGAGGCCATGGCGCCCCTGATGGAGCGCCATCCCGTCCAGGCCCTAATCGTGGGGGGCGGCCGCAGGATTGACGAGGTGCGGCAGTTGGCGGCCAGCCTGGGGTTGGCCGGTGCGGTGCATTTTCTGGGGGAGAGGCACGATGTCCCCGATCTCCTCAACGCCATGGATATCTTTGTTCTGCCCAGCTACAGCGAAGGGTTGTCCCTGGCCCTCTTAGAGGCCATGGCGGCGGGGAAGCCGGTGATTGCCACCGCGGTGGGGGGTACCCCGGAAGTGGTGACGGAGGGCGACAACGGTTTATTGATCCCGCCCCGGGACGCCGGGGCCCTGGCCGGGGCCCTGGAGCGGCTCCTGGCGGACCCCGCCTTGGCCCAGCACCTGGGAGCCAACGCCCGCACCCACGTCCGGGAGCACTTCTCCCTGGACCGCCTGGGCCGGGAGATCAATGAGATTTATATCGAATTAGCGGAGAAGAAGTTTGGGGGAAGGGGCTAGGTGCCGACGGGAAATATCCCATCACCATAAGAGATGATAAAAACCTTGACAATATATCAATAATTGATATATTGAGCTATGGTTTGGCGAGTCTTATTAACTGCCAATGTCGGAAAGAGGCTCAAGAAACTTCCCAATAGCATTGCTGAGGTCTTTCAGCTCTTGTTGGCTGAAATGAGGCTCTCCGGCCCGGTTCAGCCTAACTGGCCTCATTATGGCAAGCTCCGAGAGAACTGCCATCATTGCCACCTCCAGAGAGGCCGCCCCACCTATGTGGCGGTCTGGAGAGTCCTGAGCAAGAAAGATAAGGTGATAGAGGTTACTTATGTCGGAAGCCATGAAAAAGCGCACTACGGGCGGCTATGTTGAGGTTAGGTTCCGGATCCCGGTAACCAAAGTGGTGGAGGCTAAGCAGGTTTTGGCCTCCTTTGGAGCCATTGCCGAAGAGCCGGAGTCCGTGCCTTGGGAGGAGGTCTATCCCGACTTTAACGGGAGTGTGGCCCTCCGTGGCGCCAGGAAACGGGAGGCCCTGACCCAAAAAGAATTAGCTCGCCTGGTGGGGGTCAGCCAGACCCACATCTCGGAAATGGAGCATGGCAAGAGGCCCATCGGCAAGGACATGGCCAGGAGGCTGGCCAAGGCTCTCAAGGTCAATTACCGGGTGTTCTTATAAGATCATCGGGCCGCCCCGGGACCCCGGGGCCCTGGAGCGGCTGCTGGCGGACCCCGCCTTGGCCCGGCGCCTGGGAGCCAACGCCCGGGCCCACGTCCGGGAACACTTCTCCCTGGACCGCCTGGGCCGGGAGATTAATGAGATTTATGAGTTACTGGTGCAAATGAAATTTGGATGAAGGACCTTGGGAAAAAAAGAAAGCTATTTAATCACAAAATCTTTAAAAGAACTTTACACTCGATTTTGTGATGGAATTGAGGCCACCTCATTTCATCTGGCAACAGTTCTCTGACAAAGCCAATAATATCTGCTGCTGCCTTTAAAAGACTGGGAGCATCTGCTTTAGTGACCCCTTTATGAACGAAATTGTTCCGTGCTTGCTGGAGATGTTTGAATGCTTGCCATAGCACAGGGTTCTCTTTTTTTAGAGATACACCCGTTAGAACGTATAGAAGAATATCAAATCGGTCTTCAACGTTTGGCCGCCATTCTCGTTTATTGATCCACTTCCAAAGTTCGTTCGGAATAGTACTATTCTCTACTAATGCATCAAGAATTTGTGAAATAAACACCTCTAAGGCTGTCATGGCTAAAACAATTGCCGGGCCAACTTCAGGAAGCAAGGTGTACGCATCTAATAATAAACCATCCCATTCTGGCGGGGCATAATCATAAGGTAATTGGTGGATTTCCTCCCACATTTGTCTATTCAATGAAATTAATGAAATTGTTTTCGTAATATTACTACGCCCTCTAACTAAACCTTCTTCTTTTTGAAGTTCAGTACCATCATCGTTAAGATATGATATATCCCAAGTTAAATATGGATAATCTATTGGCTTAATCTGGCCTCCTCGCGTAACGAATCGCAGTTTACTTAAAAAAGAGTTAACGGTACGTCTAATAAAGTCGTAGGGTGGATCACAGTCACCATTCTTTCTGCGGTCGAAATTATCTTTATAAAAATCTATATGAAGAACATCATGAGGAACATCAGGGCAAAGTATCGTGGTTTCATCAATCTTTACCTCTTTTAAGCTATCTGGTAGTTCATATATTCCGCTTTTAGCCAGAGGATAAAATCGAATTTCATATCCCTCATCAATATATGAATATATTTGGAACGTCTCCTCTTGCGGGATGTTCAAAGAAAATGGCAACAAAATAGATAACCTGGCAATCATTTCGGCCTCCATTTATTTTCATTTACTGTCTTCTAATAAATATCGCACCTTCCACCACTCTTGAATCAATTTAATCACCTCTGATACCGCAATCGCCTCCAGGCAGATATTTCTGGGGCACTTCTTGAGAAGACAGGGTTCCAGGGCGCAAACCTCCTCCCGTTTATGGAGAGCAATACCCCAGTCCACGCCATAAGGCCCCACCCGCCGGGGGTCGTCGGCGCCGAGCAGACCGATGCTGGGCACCCCTAGGGCCAGGCCCAGGTGCAAAGGCCCGCTGTCGTTGGCCACCAGGAGGCGGCAGTGGCTGAGCAGGGCGGCCACAGTGAGCAGGGGAAAGCGGCCCCCGGTCACCAGGCTGGGGCCGGCAAGCTTGGCCGCGATGGCCTCGGCCTGCTCCCGGTCGCCTTTGCCGCTGATGATCAGGAGCGGCGCCTGATATGATTCGTACAAAAAATTCCCCAGCTCGACGAAGGAGGCCGCCGGCCACCATTTATAAGGGTCCGAGCCGGTGGGGTGAAAGGCCATGAGCACAGGCGGCGCGGCCCCGAAATTTTCCGTCAGGATGGCCGCAGCCCGGTCCGTTTCACCCGGCGGCAGAAAGAGGTCCATGCGCTTGTCATTGGTATCGGCGCCAACGAGGCGGACGTAATTGAGGCGCCGCTCAATGGCGTGCTCATAGGGGTCGGCGGGGGACACGGTGGCAGAGTAGGCGAAGGCTAAGGGGCTTTTGGCCGAGCCGATGATATACGGGCTCCCGGTCAGATGCGCCAGGAGGGTGGCTTCGGGGTCATTGCCGTGGAGGATGACGACCAGATCAAAGGCTCGCAGGCGCAGGTCCCGGGCCAGGGTGAGCAGTCGCCGGTTGCGGCCGGGGTAGGTATAAATCCGGTCCACATGCGGATTATGGGCCAGGAGAGCCCCGAACACCCGGTGGGCCAGGACCTCCAGTTCCCAGGCCGGGAAGCGCTCCTTCAGGGCCCGGATGGCCGGGGTGGAAAACAGCGTGTCCCCCAGGGCGGTGGCGCTGATGAGCAAGACCCGCCGGACACCCCCGAGGTCCAGGTCGGCGAGGGGCCGGGGCGGCCGCCGCCTGACCCGGCGGGCCAGGAAGGTGTGGGCCAGTTTCATGAATAACTTGTGCATGCGATCTCAGTCGGTAATCGGTAGCCAGTAGCCAGTGGTTAGTGATCAGAAAAAAATGTAGGGTGGGCACTGCCCACCATCCTCATTATCCGTGCCGCCTTGAAAAGTTCAAAGTTCAAAGTTCAAGGTTCAAAGTTAGGAGTATGCCCATCAGGAATTTTTCATAATTTACGGGTGGACCAACGGCTCATGAATGACTCTCCTGAAAATTTTTGGTGGCACCGGCATCTTGCCGGTGCGGCGCACAGGCTGGAAGCCTGTGCCACCAAAGGCGGCGGGCACGGAGGCCCGCCCCACCAACCTTTTCATGCTTGACGGGTGAGCCGAAGGCTCATGTTCAACTGCTTCGCACCTAGTGTATTCAGCCTGGACCGATCGATTCCGCCAAGCAAAGCCTGGCAGGCAATTCGTTTTCAAGCGCAGCTTGGGAACGAGGGTGGAAAAGAGATGGTGCGCAGGGCGCACCCTACATTTTCGCTTGGCCATGCCGGTTTTGCTCCCTAACCTCATCATAAAAAGCTTCCAGGGTCCGGGCGATTTTTTCCCAGGAGAAGTCGGCGCGGACCCACTCCCGGCCCTGTTGGCCCAGGCGTTGTCTGAGCGGTTCATCGTTGAGGAGCCCGGTGATTTTCTCCGCCAGTTCGGTGGCATCGTCCGGCTGCCGCAGCAGCAGGCCGTTAAAGTCGTCCCGCACCACTTCGGGGATGCCGCCCTTCCGGGTGGCGATGATGGGCAGCCCCGCGGCCGCGGCCTCCAGAAAAACCAGCCCAAGGCCTTCTTCGATTTGGGACGGCCCCACGAAGACGTCCCCCAGGAGATAGGCCCGGGGCATATCCGTCGGCGGGATAAACCCGGTGAGGATCACGCGGCCCGGGGCCTGGTCCAGATCCCGGCGCAACTGACCCATAAACGGGGTCTCCCGCATGGTGCGGCCTCGGCCGTATTCGGTGCCGCCTACGAGCACCAGCACCGCCTGGGGCGTTAGCTCCCAGACCCGGGTCATGGCCCGGAGCAGGATATGGACGCCTTTGCTCTCCCGGAGTTTGCCGGCGAAGACGACGGTGGGTTCGTCCTCCAGGCCGTACTGCTGGCGAATTTGTCGCCGCTGGGAATCATGGTCCCAAATTGAGGTGAAGGCATCGGTCTCCACCCCATTATAGATCACCCGATAGAGGCCGGCGCCCAGACCCAGCCGGGACCGCTCCCGCTCCAGCACGAAGTTGCTGCACGCCGCAAACCCCGCCACCGGGATGGGGGACGTGAGACGGGGCCGCTCCCGTTTTCCCAGGGACTCATAGAGGTTGTGCATGTGGAGGATGACGGGGATCTCCCGGCCGCAGCGGCGCGCCAACCACAGGGCCAGGAGGGGCCGGTTGTGGACGTGCAGCAGGTCCGGCCGGAGTCGATGAATGATCCGGGCTACCTCCCGGTCGTAGAGGGGAAAATAATTCCGGTACCGGCAGTAGAGCCACCGGCGCCAGCCCTCCAGGGGAACGCGGTGGTACTCCGCCCGGCCCCGGGTTTCACGGCGCGGCAGGTCGGGGTCCGAGACCCCGATGACCAGCGGCCGCCAGTTGGTGAAATGGTCCGCCACCTTTTCGATGAACAACTCCGCCGCCCCGCCCCGGATGGGCGGGATGGGAAAGAGTTCGGGGCCGATCAAGGCTACGGTGGGCATGGGCGCCGGCCTTTAGTACCGTTTTCGGTTTTCGGTTTTCGGTCAAAAACCATAAAAATTATAAGAGGTTATAGATATATTTTGCCGCGTTTGAAAGCGAACTTAGTATTAAGGAGTGGATGGTCCGTCCCGGGGAGCGCCACCGGCGTCGGCTAAAGCACCCCCACCCCGGGAGGTTTAAGCGAGCCCGATGTGCACCTTATATCACCAAAATGAACTAAATTTTACCACTTTCCGCCAGCGGGCCTAAGCGCTGCGGTGCAGAGCCAGCCGCAAGGAATCTAATCTTTTCATAAATTCCTTGACACTGGCCCCAGACTTTGTAATATGATTCACATGGTTGTGTTCTCTGATATGGATCGAAAGACTGTGAGAATTACCAATATCTGAAGGAGGTAGCAGTACATGAGTAAAATTCCGGCTGATTATTTACCCCCCAAAGAACTTTGGGCCCATTATACGGTGCCCGAGGAATTTAAGCAGTATGCGTCAGGATCGTGGAATATTGCGGAAGAATTTCTGGACAAGCACGTCAAAGAAGGTCGGGGCGACAACATCGCCGTCTACTTCGGAGACCAGAAGATCACCTATAAAGAAATGCTGGTCATGGCCAACAAGTTCGCCAACGTCCTCACCAAGCTGGGCGTTGTGGCCCAGGACCGGGTAGGCCTCCGCCTGACCAACATGCCGGAAGCCATTGCCATCAATTTCGGCATCCAGAAGTGCGGCGCCATCCCGGTGCCCATCTCCCCCCTGTGGGCCAAGGAAGAAGTGGCCTTTGTCTTGAATAACGCCGAATTCAAGGCCTTTGCGGTGAGCTTCCCCTTGATGGCCGCGGTGGAAGCCGCCAGGCACGAATTCGAGTTCCCCACCAAGCTCATCGTGGTGGGCGGCAAGCCCGAAGACTGGGAAGCCAAGGGCTGCGTCTCCTTCGGCAAAGAGATGGC
>JAHIKF010000112.1 GCA_018897875.1 Pseudomonadota bacterium
CGCCCAGGATCGCGCCATATACCCCCAGCGAGCCCACTGCGAAGATATACAGCAGGCCGATGTTGGTGTCACCGATGACCCCCTGGTTCAGGGCCGCCACGGTCAGGTCGATCTTGTAGCCGTAGAAGGTAATCTCCGGCGGCAGAATGGTGCCGGCGAAGGGGATGACCGCAAAGGGCAGGAAGGCTGCCCCGGCGGTGATTACCGGCGCCATGATAAAGAGGTACTTGTTGGCTCCCGGCGGCGTGAAGTCCTCCTTGAACAGCAGCTTGAGGGCGTCGGCCAAGGGCTGGAGCAACCCCCAGGGGCCTACCCGGTTGGGGCCGTACCGCAGCTGGATGAAACCCAGGACCTTGCGTTCCAGGAGCACCGTATAGGCGACGCAGGTGAGCAAGACCCCCATCACCACGGCGATCTTGAGGACGCTGACAGCTATTAACAGGGGCAGATTCATGTTCTCAACCCTTTTGGATGGTCACGCGCACCAGGTTGGAGTTAAGGGTTAAATCGTTGGCGGCCGGGGCGGCGAAATGCTCCGGCAGGAACACCACGCCCGCAGGCACATCCGCGGTTAGTTTCACCGGCGCCTCAATTTCCCCATAAGAGGAAATCACCTTTACCACCTCTCCCGCCGCCAGCTCCAGGCTCTGGGCGTCTTCCGGATTGATCTTCAGGAACGCCTCGCCTGTGATGGCCAGGGTGCCGCCGGGGTGATGGGTGGTGAACGCCCCGGAATGCTGCAGGGATTTGCCGATGATCAGGGTGTAGGGCCTCCGGCCGGGCAGGCTGATGTCCACCTCAAAGGGGACGAACTTCCCGCTCACCGCCGCCTTGATCTCCGGGCACGGCGCACTTAACTTGGGCGCCAACCCGGCCCACAGGGGCATCTTTTTGGCCAGTTCCTTAAAAATTGCCTTGGGGCTGACGGATTTCAGGGCGAACCCCATCTTGTCCCCTATCTGGCTGATGATCTGCCAGTCGGGCCGCACGCCGTTGGTGGGCAAGGCCTGGTTGAGCAACCCCAACTGGCCGGTGCTGCTGATGAAGGTGCCTTCCTGCTCGGCGTGCACCGCCACCGGCAGGACTACCTGGGCCAGCTTGGCAGTGTCCGTCAGGAAAGCGTCTTGCACCACGATGAACGGCACTTTCTTGAGCAGTTTTTTGGTGCGGCTGCGATGCGGCAGCGACCGCAGCAAGTCCCCGCCCAGCAGATACAAGGCCTTGGGCGCCGCGGGATCGTTGTTCTCCAGGAGGTCCAGCATCTCTTCCAGGGTGGGGCCGGCATCCGTTCCTTCCACCGGCATATACCCGGGGCCCATGTCCGGCAGGACGCCCACTTCACTGACACCCCGGGAGTTGTTCTTTTCGGCCACGGGATACAGGGCGCTGCCGGGGGCGTCCGGTTTGCCCACCAGGAGGAAGAGGTCGGCCAGGGCCAGGGCGATCTGCTGGCCCTTGTCCTGGCTCAGCAGTTCGCTGCCGAACACGATGGCCGGGGCCTGGGCCTGGGCCAGGAGCGCCGCCAATTCCTTAAGCACCGCGTCTTCCACCCCGGTCTTAGTGGTGATTTCCTTGGGGGTGATCTTGATGCTCTCTTTGAACTCATCTAATCCGGCGGCCTTGATGGCCGGGACCCAGTCGGGGTTGTCGGCCAGGAAAAACTTGATCAGCCCGGCCATGAGGACCCGTTCGCTCCCGGGCTTATACCGGACGGACAGGTCGGCGTAGCGGTCGAACTTGGTCTTGCGGGGATTGGCCAGCACCAGCCGGAAGTTCGGGTTCTCCTTGGCTTCCATGAGCCCCCAGCCCAGGGGCGGGCTCTCCGGGGTGACGTCCGTGCCCACCACCAGGACCAGGTCGGCCTTGGGGAGGTCCGACAGTTTACCCAGCACAAAGGGGAAGCCGCTGCCGGTGGCCGCTTCCTTGACCACCAACGGCGAGTGATAAGGCGGCACCAGGGCGCTGCCGGCCTCCACGCCTTCTAACTTGGGAGTCCCGAAAACTTCGGCCATGGCCTTGATGGCCCGGGCATAATTATAACGGCCCGGGTTGTCCAGCTGGTTGGTGGCGAGTCCTTCCCGGAAGAATTTCTGAAAGGCGTAGTTGGCTTCGTTGGTGGCCCGGGGCGAGCCGATGCCGTATACGGCCTTGGCGCCGCCGGCCGCAACCGTTTCCTTTAATTTGGCGGCCACCAGGTCCAGGGCCTCGTCCCAGGAAGCGGGCCTAAACTTGCCGTTTTCTTTGATCAGCGGGGTCTGCAGACGGTCGTCGGCTTCCACCACCGGCCAGCCGAACCGGCCCCGGCCGCAGAGCAGCACGGAATCTTCGTTCACCACCCGCATGATGCGGCCGTCTTTGGTGTGCACCTGGTAGGTGCAGCCGCCGCCGCAGAAGGGGCAGGCCATCTCGGTCTTGACCATTTCCCAGGCCCGGGCCCGGTATTTGAACTGCTTGTTGATCAGGGCCCCCACCGGGCAGATGTCAATGCAGGAGCCGCAGAACTCGCAGTCCAGGGGCTGGGCGCCGCTGGCCAGTTCGGTGAAATAGCCGCGCAGCGTAAAGTTGATGGCCATGGCCCCCACCCGGTCCCGGCAGACCCGCACGCAGCGGCCGCAGGTGACGCAGCGGTCCGGGTGGCGCTCCACCATCTGGGAGACGTAGTCCGGATTGGGCGGCAGTTTGACCGCGTCCAGGTCCACCGTGGAAACCCCCAGAGCGTGGGTGATGTCCTGGAGTTCGCACTCCCCGCCCTTGTCGCAGATGGGGCATTCCAGGGCGTGGTTGATGAGCACCAGCTTCATCAACTCCTGGCGCAGGGCGGCAAGCCGCGGCGTTTCCGTCACCACTTCCATGCCTTCGGTGACGGTGGTGGCGCAGGCCGGGATGGGCCGGGGCGGCCCGGGTTTCACGTCTACCACGCAGATGCGGCAGGAGCCGATGGGTTTCAAGGCCGGATGGTAGCAAAGGAAGGGGATGAAAATCCCGTTCTCTTTGGCCACTTCCAGGATGGTCGAGCCCGGTTTCGCCTGAATGGCCCGTCCGTCGATGGTCAGATTAACCATATTTCGTTCCTATGTTGTTAGCTGTCAGCGGTCAGCTGTCAGCAGTCAGCTTTTAGGCGCTGACCCCTGACTACTGCCTTATCCATGTACCGGATGCATGGTGGGCGCCGCCCACCAAAAGGTTTTTCCATTTTTGGTTTTTTGTAAGCCCCGAAAACCGATTTTCACCATTCCTGATTTATTGGCGGGCATTGCCCGCCCTAAATTATCTTTAAGGCTTGAGTAGTCTGAAGCCTACCTCCACAGTGGCTGGTATGGAGGCCCAACCCATCATTATTTCATTTTTGTAAAATAGATGTACGACCACTAAGTGGCGATGTTAAACACCATATATCAGTGTCCAATTTAAATAAATTATACGATTGGGAATCTACTTGTGATTTACCAGCATCTTTAGAATAATAAAAAATTCTATATGTATCTTTATTTATTTCATGTTTCCCCGCAACATTTTTTACTTCTTTACTACCCATGTTCATATTTGTTTCAATCAGTTCATTAGTAGGCGGTGTTTTGCTAATATAATTTTCAGCAAAGCAGATATTTGAGGAAAAACCTAATATCACAAGAATAATTACAAAATATTTCATCAATTATCCCCTTTTTGATTTTGCCATGGTTTGTAGGGTGCATACCCTACAAACCATGGTTTTTATCGATCAACATCCGCCAGCACGATGTCCATGGTGCCGATCATGGCGATCATGTCCGACAGCAATCTCCCCCGGCACAGCTTGTCCAGGGAGCCCAGCACCACAAAGGACGGGGTCCTGACCTTGACCCGGAGCGGCTGGGGCCCGCCGTCGCTGACAATATAAAACCCCATCTCGCCCTTGGGGGCCTCGATGGCCTGGTAGACTTCACCCTTGGGCGGCGTGATGCCCTCCTGGATCAGCTTGAAGTGGTTGATCAGGCTGGCGATGTCGCTGTAGACCATCTCCTTGGGGGGCAGGCTGACCCGCGGGTCGGCGACCTTGATGTCCCCGGGCTCGGTCGTGGCGATCTTTTCCAGGGCCTGCTTGACGATGCGGTTGCTCTGGAGCATCTCGGCCATCCGCACCAGGTACCGGGAGTAGGTGTCGCCCTGGCTGTTCCCCAACGGCACCTCAAAGTCAAATTCGTCGTAGCTGGAGTACGGGTTGTCACGCCTGAGGTCCCAATCCACCCCGGAGCCCCGGGCCATGGGGCCGGACCAGCCCCAGTCCAGGGCGTCGCCGGCGCTCATGGTGCCCACGCCCATGGTGCGGTGTTTCCAGATGATGTTTTGGGTCAGGAGGGTGTCGTAATCTTTCCAGCATTTGGGGAAGGATTTGACGAACTCCCAGGCCGCGGGCATGAAGCCCTCGGGCAGGTCTGCGGCCAGGCCGCCGATGCGGAAATAGAGCGGGAACATCCGGGCCCCGGAGACCATTTCGCACAGGTCCATGATCGTTTCCCGCTCGCGGAAGGCGTAAAACAGCGGGGTCATGGCCCCCAGGTCGTGGCCGTGGGTCCCCAGCCAGAAGAGGTGGGAGGCGATCCGGGTCAACTCCACGATCAGCACCCGGATATACTGGGCCCGCTTGGGGACCTCGACGCCCAACAGCTTTTCCACCGCCAGGCAGAAGCCGAAGTTGTTCACTTCCCCGGCCAGGTAGTCCACCCGGTTCATCAGGGGCAGGCACTTGTGATAGGTGCGGTACTCGCACATCTTCTCGATGCCGCGGTGGAGGTAACCGATGTCCGGGTCGGCGCTGTTGATGAGCTCGCCGTCCAACTCCACCAGGACCCGAAGGACCCCGTGGGTGCTGGGGTGGCTTGGCCCCACGTTCAGCAGCATGGTTTCGGTGCGTTGCATGGTTCCGACTTGATTCATGGCAAAATTCTCGTTTTTCGTTTTTAGTTTTTCGTTTTTCGTTTTCAGTGCGAGAGGTTAATTTTTATGGCTTGGTTTTTGTCCCTTCCACCAAAAACCAAAAACGAAAAACCCAAAACGGTATTTATTGGCCTTTTAAGGGATAATCCTTCCGCTGGGGATGCCCCACCCAGTCCGCGGTCATGAGGATGCGTCTGAGGTCCGGGTGCCCGTTGAAGCGGATGCCCATCATGTCATAGGCCTCGCGTTCATGCCAATTGGCCGTGGACCACACCTTGGCCACCGAGTCGATGGCCGGGGCCTGGTCATCCGCCAGCCGGGTCTTCAGGGTGATGCGGTCGTGGTGCTTGTGGCTGTAGAGGGCATAGACCACGCCGAACCGGGGGCTGGCAGGAGAATAATCCATCCCGGCGATCATGGACAGGTACTTAAAGCCGGTGTCGTGGCCGTCTTTGAGGGCGGTGCAGATGTCCACAATCCGTTCCGGTTTCACCTCGATAGTGGTATCACCCCGGAATTCCACCACCTCCACTATTTCATCGGGGAACTTTTCTTCGAGCAGGGCCACCGCTTTGTTCATGCCGCCACCTCCCGCCGGGCCTGCAGGCTCTCTTTGTACTTCTGGCTCAGGAAGGGATCTTTCAAGATCTGCTCATGGAGTTTTAAGATGCCGTACAGCAAACCTTCGGGCCGGGGCGGGCAGCCGGGCACGTAGACGTCCACCGGCAGGTACTTATCGATGCCCTGGACCACGGCGTAGGAGTCGAAAATCCCCCCGGAGGTGGCGCAGGCCCCCATGGCGATGACCCACTTGGGTTCGCTCATCTGGTCGTAGACCCGCTGGATGGCCGGCATCATTTTCTTGACCACGGTCCCGGCGATGATGATGACGTCCGCCTGGCGGGGAGACGCCCGGAAGGCCTCCATGCCGAAGCGGGCGATATCCCAGCGGTTGGCCGCGGTGCAGATCATCTCGATGGCGCAGCAGGCCAGCCCGAAGGTGGCGGGCCAGAGGCTGTTCTTGCGCCCCCAGTCCACTAGCTTCTCCAGGGTGGTCGTCAAAACGTTATATCCGAGGTGTTCTTCGATTCCCATTCCAGTGCTCCGTTAAAGACCGTTTTTGGTTTTGAGTTTTTGGTTTTTGGTGCAGGTTGAGCGGGTATAGCCCTTCCAGCATTGAGTTTGAAAACTAAAAACTAAAAACCAAAAACTAAAAACCGCTTTATTCCCATTCCAGGGCGCCCTTGCCCCAGACGTACACCAGGCCCACCGCGATGATGCTGATGAACACCAGCATCTCCACGAACCCGAACCAGCCCAGGTC
>JAHIKF010000113.1 GCA_018897875.1 Pseudomonadota bacterium
ATAGTTTTACCTCAGCCTCCCCTCAAGCTCCCCCCTGTAAGGGACTTATCCTTACCCACAAGTTTTTCTGACTGGTGGCACAGCCTTTCCAGGCTGTGCAAAAATACTCGCACAGGCTAGAAAGCCTGTGCCACCAAAAACTTGTTGAATCAACCACTTCCCGACTTGTGGGTAATGCTTAGTTATAAAAGGGGGGAAAAAATAAGGCTTTTGCATATCATATCAATCACAAAGCGCCATAATAAGTCCCGTAGGGGTGCTGCACGCACCGCCCCTACAGGGAATAAGTATTGCTTGAAGGCGGCTGGCGCCCAATCCGCCCCGCCTATTTTAGCTCCTCGATCAGGCGCACCAACCCGTCGGCGTCCTGGCGTTGAATGAAGTAGAGAATATCGGCCACCGCGCCTTCCAGGGCCCGGAGGGCAATGCGGTTGGCCGGATTCTGCAACTGGATGCAGGCGTAGAGTTTGGCGTCCTGGCTCAGCAGGCGGCGGGTCAGGTTATGCAGGGTGGCAAAGGTGGGGGTGGAGAATTCCTCCAGATCTTCCAGCGAGACCCCCAGGTCGCGGATGACCGTCCCGAAGGCGATGAGGATGAAGTGAGCCAGACCCTGGACCACGGCCATGAGTCGGTCATGTTCCGCCGCGGTGGTGATCTTTACCCGGGCGCCTGCCTGGGTCAGGAGGTCTTGGAGCCACTGAAACCAGCGCTCCCCCCGCCCCTGGCAGAGCACCATGGTCCGGCCCTCGATGGTTGCTTCCCCGGGGCCGAAGAGCGGATGGGTGCCCACCACTTCACCGGGGAAAGCCGACATCATGACCGCCATGGGCCGCTGCTTCACCGAGGTGAGGTCCATTAGGGCGGCGTGCGGCGAAAGGTGCGGGGCCACTTCCCGGGCCACCTCGGTCACCTTGGGGATGGGCACCGCGAGTATCACCACATCGGCTTCGGCGGCCACCTCCTGGGAAGTCCGGGGGCTGCCGACGTCCGCCACCAAAACTTCTAAGCCCTGGTCTTCAAAAAAACGCGTAAACCAGCGGCCCATCTGCCCGTTGCCGCCGATAATGGCTATGGTGGGTTTCATTGTACGGCCCTCTGGCGCAGGAGAAAATCCGCCAGGGTGAGGCGCACCATGGCCATGATGACGGGGACGATGCGGGGAATGGCGCTGATGTCGTGTCTCCCTTTGACCGTGAGCGTGCGAGGCCGGCCCCCCAGGTCGATGGTCTGCTGCTCCTGCGCAATGGAGGGGATGGGCTTCACCGCGGCGTTGAGGATGAGCTCGGCGCCGCTGGAGATGCCCGCCAGGATGCCCCCGGCGTGGTTGGAGGCGAAACCGCCGGGAATCAGGGGGTCGTTGTTTTCCGAGCCCAGCAAGCGGGCGGCATTGAATCCGGCGCCGATCTCCACCCCTTTGACCGCGCCCACGGACATCACCGCCCCGGCCAAAGCTGCGTCCAGCTTGTGGAAGACCGGCTCTCCCAATCCCGGGGGGCAACCTCGGACCCGCACCTGGACCACCCCGCCCAGGGAGTCGTGAAGCGCCCGGACCTCCTGGACCCGGGCCTCCATTGCGGCCACGGCCTCGGGGTCGGGGCAGGCGAAAGGGTTGTCCCAGATCGAGCTCTCATCTATTTTCTGGGCCCGCACCCCGCCCAACTCCAGCGTGTAGGCCAGGACCTGAACGCCCTCCCGGTCCAATATTTTTTGGGCCACGGCGCCGGCGGCCACGCGGGCCGCGGTTTCCCGGGCCGAGGCCCGCCCGCCGCCCCGATGGTCCCTGATGCCATACTTGGCATGATAGGTGAAATCGCCGTGGCCGGGACGGAAAACGTGCCGGAGTTCGTCGTAATCATGGCTCCTCACGTCCCGGTTATAGATGATCAGGCTGATGGGGGTGCCGGTGGTCTGCCCGTCGAACACCCCGGACAGAATTTCGACCTTGTCGGGCTCCCGGCGGCTGGTGGCGTGGGCCTGCACCCCGGGGCGCCGATGGGCCAGTTCCGCCTCGATGTCGGCGGCGCTGAGAGACAACCGGGGCGGGCAGCCGTCGATGACGGCCCCCAAGGCCGGGCCGTGAGACTCACCCCAGGTGGTGACGCGCAACAGGCGTCCGAAGGTATTACCCGCCAAGGTTTTTGGCCTCCTCAGATTTTAGGGCCGCCAACACCAGTTTCACTACCTGGGCCACGGACCGGTGCGTGGTGTTAATGCTAATCTGGGCCGCGGCCTGATAGAGGGGGGCGCGCTCCTCAGCCACTGCCGCCACTTCCCGGATGGTGTCCCCCCCGGTCAGGCTGGGGCGATTGGCGTCCCGGGGCTGATCCTGAAACAGCCGGGCCTGGATGGCAGCCGGGTCCGCGGTCAGCCAGATGATGATGCCGTTTTTCCGGAGGGCCGCCACATTGTCCGGGTCCAGGACAAAGCCGCCGCCGGTGGCCAAAACCAGCCCCCGGGCGTCCCGGTACCGGGCCACCAGCTGCTTTTCCAGCCGCCGGAACTCGGCCCAGCCGCCCTGGGCCACGATTTCGGCCACGGACCGGCCGGCCTCCCGGACCAGCACCTGGTCCAGGTCCACAAAAGGGCGCTGCAGTTCCTCCGCCAGCCGGGCCCCTATGGAAGTCTTGCCGGTGGCCCGGTAGCCGATGAGGACCAGGTTGGGATGTCGCGCCGACTGCGGGTGCGGCTCGGTAACATGCGCCATGGCGGTGACCATAAAAAAAGATTAATAAAGGCAAATGGTTAGCTTTAGTCTACTATAAATCTCCCGGGAAATAAAGGGGCTTGGGCCTGAAAAGCCCTGGGAGCCTCGGAGGCCGGTATCTTAGTACAACAGTTTATAAATTCACTAACCGATTGCTTACTTCGTGAAAATTACTTCCCCCTCACCCTGACCCTCTCCCCCATTGGGGGAGAGGGAAAAAGATAAGATCGATTTTGTGCTTTGCCATCATTAAACCCGGCGACCTAACCTGCCCCCTCTCCCCCCGCTTCGGGGGGAGAGGGTTGGGGGAGAGGGTTGGGGTGAGGGGGGCGATATATGACGTTACCGTATTTATAAAATACTGTACTTAGCCAGTTGAATTGAACGCCAGGTTAAGCCGTTACCATTTCCCCCAGAGCATCAATCCTCCGATCAGGATGAAACTTGCTCCGGCGACCTTCTGCAGCAGGCCCTCGGGGAGCCAATGGGAGATAACGCCGCCCAGGGATACCCCCAAAAGGGTAACCAGGACCAGGGCGGCGCTGCCCCCCAGGAAGACGGAAAGGGGCAAACGGGTCTCGGCGGCCATGGTGAGAGCCGCCAGTTGGGTTTTATCTACCATTTCCGCCAGAAAAAGAGTCCCGAAAGTGACCCAAAAGACTTTCCAATCCATGGTGTCTCAGTTCCTTAATGTTGCATTGTATAGTCAGAATTACCGCATGATATCGTTTAATTCACCCAAAACCCAAAACCCAAAACCTAAAACCCGCTTTTAAGGCAGCCGGTAGCAGGCCCCTTCCCGGGCGGCGTCGACATAGCGCAGTTTGCTATGAGCGATCATCATCTCGCGGGCCAGGGTCACGATCTTTTCCACATCGCCATCGCTGCGACTGGGGTCGTGATGCGTCAGGAGCAGGTTATGCACCTGCGCCTCTTTGGCCAGGGCCATCACCTCTTCATAGGTGGAATGTCCCCACCCCCGGCGTTCCGAGATTTCCTCGGGAATATACTGGGCATCGTGAATCAGCAAGTCGCAGCCGCGGACAAATTCAACAAATTCGGGGATGCGCCTGCCCCTGGCCGCGCCCAGTTCGTTGTCGGTGATGAACACCATGGTATGTTTGCCTTCCCGGAACCGGAACCCCAGGCCCCCTTGGGGATGGTTGAGGCGTATGGAGTCAATCAGGACGCCTTCCAGATCCAGGGGGCCATTGGCCACGGTGTTGAGATAATCGATGTCGGCCTTGAGGTGGTCGAAGGCCACCGGGAAGAAGCCGTCCCCCATGTGGCTGTCAAACACCCGGGTCATACCCTGGAAGGCGGGGGGCCAGCCATCGACGATGACCTTGGTGGACTCAAGGTAAATGGGCTCAAAGAAGGGAATTCCCAGCAGGTGATCCCAGTGGCCGTGGGTGAGGAGCAGGTGAAAGCGGCAGGGGATATGGCTCTCCATAAGATGCTTGCCCAGGAGGCGCAGGCCGGTACCGCCGTCGA
This sequence comes from Pseudomonadota bacterium, assembly GCA_018897875.1. Classification (GTDB taxonomy): domain Bacteria; phylum Desulfobacterota; class Desulfobaccia; order Desulfobaccales; family 0-14-0-80-60-11; genus 0-14-0-80-60-11. The sequence goes on from JAHIKF010000113.1 coordinate 4,199, forward strand.
TTACGACTCTTTGCCCGTTGGCCAGCACCACTTCCACGCAGGTGGTATTGCCGCCGAACTCCAGGGATTGGGCCCCGGGAGCCGGGATGGAACCCCTGGTGCCCCAGAATTTAATCTCCATACGGTCGGTCTCCTCCTGCCGTCTGATGTAGTGCCGAATAAGGTCTCACGGTAACCTCCCCCCGAGGCTGATCCCCTCTCAATAGTCAGCCAGATTCGCCGGATAATTCTCCAGTTCCAAGAACGCCGCCACCAGGCCGAAACAGCCGGAAAGCATCATGTCACCGAACGGGGCGGCAAAGACCCCGGGCAGGCCTGCGGCCAGGCGCCGGCGAGGGCCGGTGATGACGGTGAAGGCAAATGAGTCTTTGGCGCTAAAGTCCGGTGCATAGGCGCACCCATGCCCCTGGTCGTCAAAGACCTCGGTGTTGGTAAGTCGGCCCTGCTGGAATCGCGCTACCTGAGCCCAGAGTTTTTCCGGACTTAACAGCCCGGTGTGATGCTCGTAGATCCCCCAGAGGCGGTCACTCCGGACCAGGGCCGCAAAGGTGTGGGCGTTGCCCACGTTGATCACCGTGAGGCCGCGGTCCAGGTGGACCCGGGCCTGGGGATCGAGGAGCGCCCCCCGGACCCCGGCGGCGCAGGTGTCCATCAACAACACCCCGGGCAAAACCTCGGCCACGGCCGCCATCCGGGTGAAGTGGCTAGGGGGCTGGCGGGTGGCCAGGTTCGCCAGTTTCCCCCCCTGCTCCAGAAAATTTTCCCAACCCTGGAAGCGGAAACGGCGGTTGCTGCCCTGGGGGTGAAACCCGTGGTCCTGCACCCCCACAGCAAAATGGCTGGGGAAGGGGACCTCGAAGGCCGCCAGCACCTGGCGCCAGTCTTCCACCCCTACGTCCCCCAGGGTCAGGGTTACGACCCCCGGGGGCGGGGTCGAGGTCAGGATCACGCCCCAGGCTTGCACCGCCTCCAGGCGGTCGCTGAAGGTGAAGGCTGCCTGGGCCGTGGCATAGACCGGCAGGCCCTGGCCCAAATGGTGGCGGACCGCCTGGGTTACGGCGCCGCCGCCCATGACCCGGCCTTGCAAGAAAATGGGCTGCCCCTGGGCGGTGAGGCGCTTAACCCGCCGGGCCAGGACCTGGGTGGGCGCCGGCAGGACCAGCTTGACGCCGTTTTCCACGGTCTGGCCCGGTTCCCAGATAAAGATATCTTGGGTGCCGCCGCCCACGTCTACGGCCATGAGTGACCCCTTAAACATGGCCGCCTTCCCACTCGGCTGCCGCGGCCAAAACCAGGCGGGCGGCCTGATCCCGGGCCCGGCGAAAAGGCTCCGAGCGGTAACCCGGGTTCCATTGCAAGGTGGACAATTCATCCGAAACCACCAGCAACCCGGCCACCGGCGTCTGCCGGAACCGCCCCACGGTGAACAGGGCCGCCATTTCCATATCAACCCCCAGGACCCCCTGGGACTGGTAGGCTGCTACCTGCTGCACCGTTTCGCGATAAAAGCCGTCGGTGGACCAGACCGCCCCCTCCTGCCAGCGGTGGTCCGAGGTCGACAGCAGGCGCCGCAGGACTCCGGAAAGGCCCGGGTCCGGGTCCGGAGGCTGGCCGTCCAGGGGATAGTGCCCGGAGGTGCCCTCGGTGCTTACCGTGGTGGTGGGGAGCACCAGGTCGCCGATCGAAAGCCCGGACTGGAGGGAGCCGCACCAGCCCAGGGCCAGGACCATACGGGCTCCCAGGACCATAAGCTTCTCCAGCACCATGACGGCATAAGGCGCTCCCAGGGCCGGGGCCGTGAGGGTGATGGGTCGGCCGCCCCAGCTTCCCTCCCGCAAGGCGCAGTTATAGACGTAGCGCACCGGCCCCGAAGGTTGCACCAGGCGGCAGAGATAGCGGTAGTCAGGCAGGGTGAAGGTGAGAATCACCCGTGCCGTTACCGGCTCGTCCCAGGCTTCCCGCGTCGGGTTGATGATCGCCGCCGAGGCTGAGGTCCCGGTATCTGGAGTTCCTGGGCAATCCAGAGGTATGTTTTCCAATTTATATGACATGAGTAGCTATTTTTTACCCCCCTTTTCTAAAGGGGGGCAGGGGGGATTTTTATAACCGCTTGGAAATCCCCCTAAATCCCCCTTTGGAAAAGGGGGACTTTCTGCATTACCGATCTTGGGTAATTGAATCATTACTTAACCTGATTTGCGCAACCGAGTATCCGGACGCCGACCCGTACCACCGCGGCAGCATTACTCCTCATGCCGGCTTCCGTGCCTGCTTGATTTTCCAGACCAGGTAAACGGCGGCGCCGATCAGGCCCGCGACTACGAAGTAGTCCAGAATGTGGGTATATTTTTGAATAAGCGGCCAATTTTGCTTGAGCCGGAACCCTAAATACGTCAGAAACCCGTTCCACAGGGTGGCCCCCACCGCGGAATAAAGAATAAAGGGGATGAGGGGCATGCGGGCCAGACCCGCTGGAATGGAGATGAGATGGCGCACCACCGGGATAAACCGGGAGATGAAAATGGTCTTGCCGCCGTGGCGTAAGAAGAATTTCTCGGTCCACTCCAGGTGGTGCACATTGAGCAGCAGGTAGCGGCCGTAGCGCAGCACCACCGGTTTTCCCAGCATCCCCATGCCGTAGGATAAAAGCGAGCCCACGATGGAGCCCAGCGTGCTGGCCACCATCACCGGGACCACGCCGAATTGCCCCGTGAAGATCAGGAAGCCGGCAAATGGCATGACCAGCTTGCTGGGGACGGGGGCAATCATGCTTTCCAGGGTCATCAACAGGAAGACGCCCACGTAGCCGCATTGATTGATGAACCACGTATTATAGTAACAGAGGGCTTCAGTCAGTCCCATAATTGCCGTTTTCTCCCAATTCCCGGCGGCGGATCTGCTGCACCACCCGGGATTGCAACTCCGTAAGGCCGGGACTCAAACTCACCGGGTAGGGAGTGGGATCCTTTAGGACCTTGTGGGCTTCGGGCAGCCGGGCGAACTGGGCCTGAAAATATTCCCGGCACTCCGAAAGCGTGGGCCTCGGCCCGGTGATCCGGCCATTCGCCATCACCGGCTGGAGCAGCGGCGTGCCCCCGGGGATGGCCTCGCGGCGCAAGGCGATGGTATCCCGGGCCATGGCGCCCTGAGCGTCAAACCAGCGCCACACCTGCTTCTTGTCCACCAGGGTGACCTTGCCGGTGGACAGCTTCATCACCGGCTGATCGGCGTAGCGCACCAGTTTATAGGCGATGTCAAAGTACGGGGCGTCCGCCGAGACCCCCATTTTGGTACCCACGGCAAAGGCGTCGATCCGGGCCCCGTCGGCCAGCACCCGGGCGATTTTGTACTCGTCGAAATTGCCGCTGGCCAGGATGCGCACGTAGCCGAGCCCATGGTCATCCAGGATCCGGCGCACTTCCTGGCTGATGGCCGCCATGTCGCCGCTGTCCAGACGCACGAAGTCCAGACGTTGGCCCCGGGCCTCCATCTCTTGGGCCACCGTCACCGCGTGCCGGGCCCCGGAGATATTGTCGTAGGTGTCGATTAACAGGGTGGCGATGGTGGGGAAGTTCCGGGCAAACACCCGAAAGGCGTCAATTTCGTGGGGAAAACTGGTGATGTAGGAATGCGCCATGGTCCCGAAGATGGGAATGCCGTAGAGTTTTCCCGCCAGGACGTTGCTGGTGCCCAAAAACCCCGCCAGATAACTGGCCCGGGCCACTTTAAGACCGGCGTCGCGGCCCTGAGTGCGCCGCAAAGAAAAATCCACCAAAGGCCGGCCCGCGGCGGCCTGGACCGACCGGGAGGCCTTGGTGGCGATCATGGTCTGGAGGCTGATGGCGTTGATGATGAACGTCTCCACCAGTTGGGCCTCGATGATGGGTGCGCTCACTTCGACGATGGGCTCATCTGCAAAAAAGATGCTGCCTTCGGGGAGGGCCTGAACCTTGCCGGTGAAGCGCAAACCTTGCAGGAAGTCCAAAAAGCGCCCCGGAAAAAGGCCGGTGGACCCGAGATAGGCCAGGTCATCCTCAGTGAAACGCAGGGTTTCCAAATACTCCACGACCTCGGACAGCCCCGCGGCCACAAAGTAGTTGCGCTGGGCCGGATACTGGCGGATAAACAGGCTGAAGGTGGCCTCCGCATGCATATCCTGGTCGAAATAGCAGGCCGCCATGGTCAGCTGGTAAAGGTCCGTCAGCAGCGCCGACAGTTCACCCGATGGTCGTTGGTCCACGTTTACCTCATAGGGGGGGCAGGGGCTTCTCTCGATCTAACCTTTCCCGAAGCCTCTGAAAAATTCCTCTTATCTTATTACAATACCCCGATGGTTTCTATAATTTTGGTTATTTTTTTCAGAGCGGAGCACATGTAGGGTGCGTCCTACGCACCAAAAAACTAACCTGTGGAAGGAAGAAAACGGCCAATCCGCCACTTGGCGCACATAGCCATGTTTCACCGGATTCCAATGCAAATAATCCATATGGCGCTGAAAATCCAGGTCATCCCGGATTTGATGTTCCCAATATCGCCTCTGCCAGATACCGCTTTCTTGGCGCTTGCGCTTGGATTCGCCGAGTTCTTTTATCTCATTGCATTGCTTGCCACAAAGAGTGCTTACCTGCCGCTTAATAATGGCCCAACGCGCCGCGTAATTGTCATCTTCCGAGGGTAAAGTCCATACGGCGTGCAGGTGATCGGGTAATAAGACCCAGGCGTCGATCTGGAACGGCAGGGTTTGCCGGGCTCTTTGAATGCCTTGGCGCAAAGCCTGGCGAACACCTTCGGTTGTTAATATAGGTTGACGCATATTGGTTACTACGGTGAAGAAATAGGTACCACCTTTAGTCTTGACTCGGCGATATTCCGGCATAAATTCATTCACTTGTGGTGCGTAGGACGCACCCTACACTTTTAACTTTCAATATCCGAACATAAGTAGGGTGCGTCCTACGCACCAGAAAGAAATTTGCCAAAAAATTAAAGCCTCACCCCCGGGAAAAGACGTCGCCGGTAAGGTCCAGGCGCTCGCCGGCCATGAGCAGCCGGTACCCCAGGGCGGCCACCATGGCGGCGTTGTCGGTGCAGAGCGACGGGGGAGGCAAGAAGAGGTCAAGCCCGGCGCTGCGGGCGTGGGCTTGCAGCACCTGGCGCAGGCGGCTGTTGGCCGCCACTCCGCCGCAGACCACCAGGCGGGAGCAGTCCTCCTGCTCCATGGCCAGCCAGGCCCGGCTTGTGAGGCTGTCCACCACCGCGGCCTGGAAACCGGCGGCCAGGTCGCACCGGGCCCCGGCATCGGTGAGAATTTCCGGGTGCTGCTTGAGCCGGCCGGCCACCGCGGTCTTGAGGCCGGAAAACGAAAAGGTGAGGGGCTCCCCGTGAACCCGGGGCCGGGGGAGATTGTAGGTCGAGGCATTGCCGTCTTGAGCTAAGGCCTCAATCCGGACCCCGCCGGGGTAGCCCAAGGCCATGAGCTTGGCCACCTTGTCGAACGCCTCCCCGGCGGCGTCGTCCCGGCTGCGCCCCAACAGCGCCATCTCCGTGGCGCCGTTCACCCGGTAGAGGTTGGTGTGGCCGCCGGAGACCACCAGGGCCACAAAGGGGAACGCAGGCACGGTTTCCAGCAAAAATGCCGCCATGATGTGGGCCTGCAAATGGTGGACACCCACCAGGGGTTTTTGTAAGGTGAAGGACAGGGCTTTGGCCGCGGCCATGCCGATGATCAGGGCGCCGATGAGGCCGGGACGTTGCGTCACGGCAATGCCGTCCAAGTCGTTGAGGCTGATATTTGCCTGATCCAACGCCCCTTGGATCACCGGCAGGATGTTTTCCAGATGCCGCCGGGCTGCGATCTCGGGTACCACGCCGCCGTATTGGGCATGCAACTCGAACTGGGTGGCCACCACCGAGGACAACACGACGCGGCCGTCGGCCACCACCGCGGCCGCGGTTTCATCGCAGGAGGTTTCGATTCCAAGGATAAGCAAGTTTTAATTTACCGGAAATCTACATTACAATAATAATACCTAAATTGAGCGATACCAATTGGAAAGTTCAAAAATCAAGACTTGCAAGTATCCAACAAGACCATTTTTAGGGGAAAGCTCTCGAAAAAGTCCCTTTGAGGTTAAAACGCAGTCAGAAAAGCGTAAAG
>JAHIKF010000114.1 GCA_018897875.1 Pseudomonadota bacterium
AGCCTGTGCGCCGCACCGGCAAGATGCCGGTGCCACCAGAACTTTTTGAAGCAGGAGCTCAGAAACGAGGGAAGTAGCTGACCGCTGACTGCTGAAAGCTGATAGCTCTCTTTCGAAAGGTTGACTTTAATGCATCACTTCCACTACCAATCAGGTGAACTCTACTGTGAGAACGTGCCGGTGAGCCGCATCGCCGCTAAGGTGGGCACGCCGTTTTACCTGTATAGTGCCGGCACCCTGAACCATCACTACCGGGTCTTCAACGCCGCGTTCGCCGACTTTCCCCATATCGTCTGCTTCGCGGTGAAAGCCAACGCCAACCTGGCAATTTTGCGGCTGTTTGGCCGGCTGGGCGCCGGGGCGGACATCGTCTCCGGCGGCGAACTCTACCGGGCGCTGGCGGCCGGGGTGGACCCGGCGAAAATCGTCTATTCCGGGGTGGGCAAAAAGCCCGAGGAGATCAAGGCGGCCCTCAAGGCGAACATCTTGCTGTTCAACCTGGAGTCCTCCCAGGAGTTGGAGGAGATCAACCGCATCGCCGGGCGCCTGAAGTTGAAGGCCAGGGTGGCCCTGCGCATCAATCCGGACATCGACGCCCAGACCCATCCCTACATCTCCACCGGGCTCAAGAAGAACAAGTTCGGTATCGACATCGAGCAGGCCCTCAATGGCTATCGCCGGGCCCTGGACCTGCCGCATCTCGAAGTGGTGGGGGTGGCCTGCCATATCGGCTCCCAGATCACCCAGGTGTCGCCCTTTGTGGACGCCCTGGAAAGGCTGAAAGAGCTGATCGACCGGCTGCGGGCCCTGGGCATCCAGATCCGCTACCTGGACCTGGGCGGCGGCCTGGGGATTCAATACCACGACGAGGCGCCGCCCCACCCGGACGAGTACGGCCAAAAACTCCTGGAACACCTCAAGGGCCTTCAGTGCACCCTCATCCTGGAGCCCGGGCGGGTGCTGGTGGGCAACGCCGGCATCCTGGTGACCAAGGTGCTCTACACCAAGACCGGCGACGCCAAGCATTTCATCATCGTGGACGCGGGCATGAACGACCTGGCCCGCCCCAGCCTCTACGGCTCGTATCACGGCCTGTGGCCGGTGGTGGAGGGCGCCCATCCCCAGGTCAAGGCCTCCATCGTGGGTCCCATCTGCGAGTCCGGGGATTTTCTGGCCAAGGACCGCCTCATGCCGGCGTTTGCCCCGGGGGAAATGGTGGCGGTCATGAGCGCCGGGGCCTACGGCTTTTCCATGAGTTCCAACTACAACGCCCGGCCCCGGGTGCCCGAAATCTTGGTGCAGGATCGGGATTTTTATGTTATCAGGAAAAGGGAGACTTACCGCCAGCTTACCTGGGGAGAGTCCATCCCGGATTTTTTACTCTAGGAGGGGCGCAATGCATTGCGCCCTTGAGGGCGTGATAAATCACGCCCCCACAGATAATTTGCCGGTTTTTTCTGGTTACCAATCTGATCTTGGTAACAAGTATTCAGGTCATCAGACCGCACAATAATCCCCCTAAATCCCCCTTTAAAAAAGGGGGACTTTAAAACCACAGCTCATTGTTCCCCCCTTTTCTAAAGGGGGGTTAGGGGGGATTAAAATGAGAGCCAATTTTGGAAAAAAACCGCATCCCCTTCTACAAGATGCACGGCGGGGGCAACGATTTTGTGCTCATCGACCACCGGGCCCTCTTCATCCCCGAGGCCGAACAGCCTGAGTTCGCCCGCCGGGTTTGCCATCGCCAGTTGGGGGCGGGCGCCGACGGCCTGATCCTTATCGAGGCCTCGCCCACGGCAAACTTCCGCTGGCGCTTTTATAACGCCGACGGCTCCGAACCCGAGATGTGCGGCAACGGCGGGCGCTGCGCCGCCCGGTTCGCGGTCCTGACCGGCATCGCCCCGGCTGAGATGTCCTTTGAGACCCTGGCCGGCACTATTGCTGCCTCCGTCAGGGATCGCCGGGTCAAGCTGCTCCTGGCCGGGGTGGGTGATTTCCTGCTGGGGCAAAACATTCCCCTGGAGGAAACAACCCTGTTGGGCCATTTCCTCAAGGTGGGCGTGCCCCACGTAGCGGTGCCGGTCGCCGACCTGGACGCGGCCCCCGTCACCGGCTGGGGCCGGGCGGTGCGCTTTCATCCGCTCTTTGCCCCTGCGGGGACCAACGTCAATTTCATCCGGGTGGAAGGCCCCCAAACCTTAAGGATCCGCACCTATGAGCGGGGGGTGGAGGACGAAACCCTGGCCTGCGGCACCGGCGCCGCGGCATCGGCTTTGATCGCCGCCCGCCTGGGCCAGGTGGTCTCCCCGGTGACTGTCCACACCCGGGGCGGCGAAGCCCTGACCATATATTTTACGCCCCAAGGGGAGACCTTTTCCGAGGTCTACCTGGAAGGCGACGCCCTGGTGGCCTACCAGGGAGAACTGTGGGTCGACGAACTCAAGTAAGGAGGTACCACCATGTTCAAGGGAGCCTTCACCGCCATTGTCACTCCCTTCAAAAACGGCCAGTTTGACGAAGCGGCCTACCGGGAGCTCATCGAGTTCCAGGTCCAGGGAGGCATCCACGGCATCGTGCCCTGCGGCACCACCGGCGAATCCGCCACTTTGAGCCACGCCGAACACAAACGGGTGGTGGAGACCTGCATCGACCAGGTGAAAAAACGGGTAATGGTGATCGCCGGGACCGGCTCCAACAACACCGCCGAATCCGTGGAGCTGACCCAACACGCCGAGGCCGCAGGGGCGGATGCGGCCCTGATGATCACTCCTTACTACAACAAGCCCACCCAGGAAGGGCTGTATCAGCATTACAAGACCGTGGCGACCAACACCAGGATTCCCATCGTGGTCTACAACGTGCCGTCCCGCACCAGCGTCAACCTGCTGCCTGAGACCGTGGCCCGGCTGACGGACTTCCCCGCCATCAAGGGGATCAAAGAGGCCACGGGCGACCTGAAGCAGTGCGCCAAGGTCCTGCAGTTGTGCGGCGACAAGATCACCGTGCTCTCCGGGGACGACTTCACCGTGCTGCCGCTCTTAGCGGTGGGGGGTCAGGGGGTGATTTCGGTGACCTCTAACGTGGCGCCCGGGGACATGGCGGGGATGTGCAACGCCTTCTTCGCCGGGGACCTGGCCAAGGCCAGGGGGCTCCATTACAAGATGTGGCCCCTGATGGAGGCCATGTTCTTCGAGACCAACCCCACCCCGGCGAAAACCGCCCTGAAAATGATGGGCAAAATCACCGGCGAGGTCAGACAACCGCTGTGCCCCCTGTCCGCCGACAACGAAGACAAACTGCGCCAGGTGATGCAGAAATATGGGCTGATTAAGTAGTTCAAGGTTCAAGGTTTTAACTTTGAACCTTGAACCTTGAACCTTGAACTTTGAACCTTGAACCTTGAACTTTGAACTGGCACGCAAGGAGGCTTTATGATCAAGGCGATCGTTACCGGCGTGGCGGGCCGCATGGGCGGCCGCATCGTGCACATGATGGAGGCGGCGGCGGGCATCCGGCTGGTGGGGGCCGTGGAGTCGCCGGGCCATGCCGCGGTGGGCAAAGATGTGGGCGAGGTTGTGGGGCTCCCCCCCAAGGGGGTCAAGGTGGTACCTCCTTACTTGAGTTCGTCGA
>JAHIKF010000115.1 GCA_018897875.1 Pseudomonadota bacterium
GAAGGCGCGCTCATGCTCTCCAAGAATAAAGCCTCCAAGATCAAGGTGTGGGAAGAGGTCGGTTCGGCTTACAACGACGATGGGGAAGTAGAGGGCACCATCGTGGCCAAGGTCAAGGGGGGCCTCTCCGTGGACCTGGGAGGCATCATCGCTTTCCTGCCCGGCTCCCAGGTTGACCTGGCGCCCATGCGCCATACCGACCATCTCATAGGCCAGCGCAATACCTTCAAGGTCTTAAAATTCAACCGCAAACGGCGCAACGTCGTCCTTTCCCGGCGGGCCCTGCTGGAGAAAGAGAGAAACGAAGCCAAAACCACCCTCCTGTCCTCTCTGGAAGAGGGCAAGATCGTGCCGGGGGTGGTCAAAAATATCACCGATTACGGTATCTTCGTGGACCTGGGAGGCCTGGACGGGCTGCTGCACATCACCGACCTCTCCTATGGCCGGGTGCGCCATCCTGCTGACCTCTTTAAGGTGGGGGACACCATTACGGTCAAGGTCCTGAGCTTCGATCTGGAAAAAGAGCGGATTTCACTGGGGCTGAAGCAACTCACGCCGGATCCCTGGAGTGTGGTGGACGAGAAATTCCCCCTGCTCAGCCGGGTGACCGGCAACGTGGTGAGCCTCACCGATTACGGGGCCTTTGTGGAATTGGAGCCGGGCGTGGAAGGGCTCATCCACATCTCGGAGATGTCCTGGACCCGAAAGGTGCGCCATCCTTCCCAGGTGCTGAGCGTGGGCGACGTGGTGGAAGCCACCGTCCTGGAGGTGGAACCCCAGCGGAAGCGCATCTCCCTGAGCCTGAAACAGGTGGAACCCAATCCCTGGGAAGTCATCGGGGAAAAATACCCGGTGGGCTCGGTGATCGAAGGCAAAATCAAGAATATCACCGACTTCGGTATCTTCATCGGCATCGATGAAGGCATCGACGGCCTGGTGCACATCTCCGACATTTCCTGGACCAAGCGCTTTAAGCACCCCTCCGAGTTATTCAAGAAGGGCCAGGTGATTCAGGCCAAGGTCCTCTACATCGACAAGGACAACGAGCGCTTCTCTTTGAGCGTCAAGGATCTGGCCGACAACCCCTGGCAGACCATCGACCAGCGTTTCCCCATGGGTTCCATAGTCTCCGGCCCCATCACCAACATCACCGATTTCGGCCTTTTCGTCGAGGTGGAGGAAGGCATCGAGGGCCTCATCCACATCTCGGAGCAGAGCCGGGATAAGCAGAAAATGGCGGCCCTCAAGGTGAGTGATACGATCCGGGCCAAGGTGATTCACGCCTCGGCCACGGAACGCCGCATCGGCTTGAGCATCCGGAAACTGGAGACCGATGAGGAGCAATCCCATTACCGGGATTATATGCACTCCCGCACCGAAGCCACCACCAACATCGGTGATCTGATTCGGGAAACCCTGGAAGAAAAACAGGGCAAGGACAACAACTAAGGCCTCATGAAATCGCTCTCTCTGTGGACCGGTTGCCTGGTCACGACCCTGGCAGTCCTGTTTTTCCTGGGACTCTCCGGGATAGTTCTGGCGCTCCTGGGCAAGAGTATTTTCTTCAGCCCCCAGGAGCGGGTAGGGGTGGTGGAAATCAAGGGATTGCTCACCGACTCCCGCACCGCCATCAAGCAACTGGACCGCTACCGGGACGACGACAGCATCAAGGCCATCGTGCTCCGGATCAACTCCCCGGGCGGCGCCGTGGGGCCCGCCCAGGAGATTCTCCGGGAAGTGGAGAAGATCCGCACCAAGAAGAAGATCGTGGCCTCCCTGGGGACCGTGGCCGCCTCCGGGGGCTACTACATCGCCTCGGGGGCCAACCTCATCATGGCCAACCGGGGCACCATCACCGGCAGTATCGGCGTCATCATGCAGTTCACCAACGTCGAGGGTCTGACCAAGAAGATCGGGCTGGACTTTTTCAACCTCAAGGCCGGGCGCTACAAGGACGTGGGCTCGCCCTTCCGCACCATGAGCCCGGAAGATAAGGCCTATCTCCAGGGTTTCCTTGACAACATCTACCAGCAGTTTGTGAGCGACGTGGCCCACAACCGCAAGATTCCCCTGGCCAAGCTGAAGAACCTGGCGGAAGGCCGGATCTACACCGGCGAGGAAGCCAAGCAGGTGGGCCTGGTGGACGAGTTCGGCAACCTCCCCGACGCCATCGAGCGCGCCGGCCGCCTGGGCGGCATCAAGGGCAAGGTGAAAGCCGTCTACGCCGAAAAGGAAGGTTTCTCGTTGCTGCGCCTCCTCCTGGGCCAGGAAACCGAAGAGTCCCTGAGCAATCTGTCTCTCCCCTACCCCGAACCGGCGTTTCTGCCGTCGTGGTTTAAGTAAACCCCGGCGCCCTGCCCGCGCTCCTGACCACGGGACGTTTCCAAGTTAAACTCAGCCTGATACGCTGAAATTCCTCCAGCCCTCGATGCCGCCCCCCCCACCAAGAACCCATACCGTTATGCCCATCATATGAACTAGATCGAGACGGCGCGGAACATGGCAAGTAACTTGCTATTCTTGAATGCCGGTTTCCAAAGGTGCAGGTATTCGCACGTGGCCTCCGATTCCCCCTGGGCTCATCATTATCGGGCGGTGCTGGCCTGGGGTCCATAAGCCACAAATCAACCTACATATTCGCTGATGGGAGCGTATGCGCAAAATTTTTAAAATGATTTTCTTTTTAAATCATTTTCTGCTATCATGCTTCCCACATGCTTCCCATGAGACAATTCGGCTGCAAGAGAGGGTTCTTCTCCAAGTTAAACTGGGCGAGAGGGCTCCCCAAAACCTTTTTTTGACCGCGGTAGCCGAGTCTGCCGCGCGGTAGCCGAGTCTGCCGCATAATCTCGGATGATAGGCGATATGGCGTTGTTGCTCATTTTATAACCTCTTTGAAAGGAGATATTCTCATGCATTCAATGGCCAAATCACAGAAATTACGAAACATATTTATTCCGGCTCTAGTCGTCATGTTGACGATAGGCTTGTCTCCAGGCTTCGGATTATCCGCTACCCATCAAATCTACCCCACCGCTGATGCTTGTGTTTTTTCGGGTAGTGCTGCAGATAAAAATTATGGAACTATTAATGACTTATATGTCCGTATAGCGGGCTATCCTGCTACTTATGCCTATTCCTTTCTAAAATTTGATTTAAGTTCCATGCCTTCAGCCGAAATAATTACTGGTGTGACATTGTATGCTTATTGTTACAGCGCCACAACGCCGATTACTCCTACCATTCAACTTCGACCCGTTTCCGATACTACTTGGTTGGAAACTGGAATCACTTGGAATAACCAACCTCCTTACGGAAACCTTATTGTCGCTACTTTAGGAACTATAGGTTGGAAAGAGTGGAGTATTCCTGTAGCCAATCTCCCTGAAACCGGGCTGGTTTCCTTTTTGTTAATGACACAAACGTACGGTTCATCACAGTTTTACAGTAAGGAGAGTGCCACAAACCGGCCGTATCTTCAGGTTACTACAACGGTGAAGCCCAAGGCCTCCCCTGGAAACTATCTCCTCCTTCTGGATTGAGGCGGATTTATTAGGGTCTTGAAAAATAGGAGATTTTACCTTAGCAGTTTTTTCAGGCGGGGCAATCACGGGTCAAAACGCTCTACATTGAACCCGGCAGTCCCTGGGAGAATGACTACAACGAGAGCTTCAATGGGAAGCTGCGTGATGAGTTGCTCAACGGGGAGATTTTCTACATCTTGAAGGAGGCCCAGATCCTGATAAAGCGCTGGCGGCTGGAATACAATATGGTAAGGCCTCACAGTGCCTTGGGTTATAGGCCACCCGCAACTGCCAATATTCGGAGTAACAAGCGCTTAGACCGGTTCACCTTAAGAGGCACGATCAAGGTGAATATCCAGTGACTGATGTTCTGTCTCGTCCATAACATAGAAAAAATCCTGAACTATGGAATGGCCCCGGCGTAAAGCTGAAGGGTAGCGGGGCTTAGGAAGAGCTATCCAACAGAGGTAACGTCAGGAATCGAAAGGTCTTCAAAATCCTGGCCCTAAAATACCTGGGAGGAGATCACGACAAACTGAAAGTGGTTTTTTCGACAGCCTCGCTATAAATCCGCGATATACGCCCCAAGAAAATATTTTGATATGCCCATCACATCGGTAACCCATGAGAAACTAGTGAAGTTCGTGATCATGGCACGTGCTACCAAATTGCACTCATAGGGTGGGACAGGCTTTCCAGCCTGTGCAGGCGCAGGCTAAAGCCAGCGGCTACCAAAAATTGTCCGTCGATCACAACTCCGGTATTACCCCCCTTCAGGCGCCGGGCTCGCGTCGCCGCCCCCGCCCAATACCGCATAAAGCTTTACCCGATTGGCGAGCTTCGCCAGCTGGATGGCGATGAGGCCCTGCTGCGCATTGTAGAGCGAGCGTTGCGCATCCAGCACGTTCAGGTAGATGTCGATCCCCTTCTCATAGCGGAGATTGGAGAGCCGGTAGGTTTTCGAGGTGGCATCCACCAGGGACTGTTGTGCCTTCATCTGATCGCCCATGGTTCCCCGTCTGGCCAGCGCATCGGCAACCTCCCGAAATGCCGCCTGGATCGCCTTTTCATATTGAGCCACGGCGATCTCCTTGTCCACCTTGGTTACTCTCAGCGCCGGCCCCGATAGGGGGAGAGCAGGTTGTTTTCCCGCATGAGCCTCAGCACCCTTCGGCGGCCTACCTTGACACCGTCCCGCACCCGCAGCCGGGCCCACACCTTCCGGTGCCCCTCGCCCTGAAATGGCGAGGTGTTCAGGTCCGCCTGGATCAGTTCCAAGAGCGCGGCGTCAGAGAGCGGGGTTTTGGGTCCGCGTTTGCCGGCGGGGAAAGATCGCACTGGCTGCCCCTGGGCTTGGCACGCCACATAGTACGATGAGCGAGGCTGCTCCCAGGTCCGACAGACCAGCTTGACGCCATAAAGTCTGCCCGCCAAAGTGGAGGTCGTGCAGCTCATTTCTTCGACCTCCTTTTGGCTAAAGGGCCGGGGCGCCTCACCCGGACCCATAACAGTTCGTTTTCCATGGTGAGTTCGCCAATGCGCTGCATGGCCGTGTCCAGTTCGGCCTTGAGGGGGTCACCGTTTCTGGCCTTGAGGGCCTCTTCCATGCCCGCCAGGGCGGCGTCTCGCCACTTCTCCAGCCGGTAGATCTCGACTCCCAACTCCCGGGAAACCAGATCCAGGGGCTCGCCCCGAAAGAGACGGAGCACCACCTCGCGTTTCCTGGCCGCAGTCCAGCGTTGTCCCTGCCCCAGCGGCCCCACCCCAATCTCCCCATCACCTGGTCATTATCCCGCCCTTTTGCCATCTCCTGGTTCTCCTTGGTCACGTATTATCCCCCAATCCCGTGTCCAAGAAAACCGGATCCAACTCATTCTTATCTCAACAACCGGATATCGTACGCTCCATGACAAACTTCGATTGGCTTAATACTCTATGTTTGACATGTAATTAGTATCAGGAATAAAATTGCTGGATATTTAATCCAGCCCGAGTATGATATTTTATAATCAGGCTAATAGATTAGACGGAGTGGACTGATGAATATCCCAGAATTGGTTCAGAATATGGCCCGGGAAGCTAAAGGCGCGGCCCGGCATTTGGGCACGCTGTCCCGGGAAGTCAAAGACCGGATTATCCTTCGGGTAGCGGAACTTATTAAGGAACGCCAGGCCCAGATTCAGGCGGCCAACCGTCTGGATGTGGAAGCAGCCCAGGCCCAGGGCCACGCCGCGGCCTTTATTGACCGGCTGACGCTCTCCGATAAGGTAATCGCCTCCATGATCAAGGGGCTCAAGGAAGTGGCGGTCCTGCCTGACCCGGTGGGGGCCGTCACCGGCATGTGGGTGCGGCCTAACGGCCTGAAAGTGGGGAAACAGCGCATTGCCTTGGGGGTGATCGGCTTTATTTATGAGTCCCGTCCCAATGTCACGGTGGATGCCGCCGCCCTTTGTCTGAAAAGTGGGAACGCTGTGATCCTCAAGGGAGGGAAGGAAGCCCTTAACTCCAACCTGGCCCTGGCCCAGCTCATGCAGGACGCCCTGGCCGAGGCCGAAGTTCCCCAGGCCGCGGTGCAGGTTATCCCCAGCGTGGCCCGGGAAGCTACCCTGGAGCTGCTGAAGCAGGACGATCTGGTGGACCTGATTATCCCCCGGGGCGGCGAAGGGCTGATCCGGTTTGTGGCGGAGCATTCCCGCATCCCGGTGTTGAAGCATTACAAGGGAGTGTGCCATATCTTCGTAGATGAGTCCGCCGACCTGGACATGGCGGAAGAGGTCTGCTTCAACGCCAAGGTGCAGCGACCGGGGGTGTGCAACGCCATGGAGACCATGCTGGTCCACGAAGCGGCGGCGCCGGGTTTTTTGCCCCGGATGATTGCCCGGTACCAAAAGGCCCAGGTGGAATTGCGGGGTTGTCCCCGCACCCGGGAGATCGATCCTTTGGTGCGCCCGGCCCAGGAGGAAGATTGGGGGGCGGAATTTTTGGACCTGATTTTGGCGGTAAAAGTGGTGCCCGACCTAAATGCGGCCCTGGCGCACATCGCCCGGTACAGTTCCAACCACACCGAGGCCATCATCACCCGGGATTATGCCCGGGCCCAGAGGTTTTTACAGGAGGTGGACTCATCCGTGGTCCTGGTCAACGCCTCCACCCGCTTCAATGACGGGGGTGAACTCGGATTAGGCGCGGAAATCGGCATCAACACCTCCAAACTGCACGCCTTCGGTCCCATGGGGCTGGAAGAGCTGACCACTACCAAGTTTATCGTCTATGGCAACGGGCAAATCAGAACCTGAGGCTCCCCTGCGTCTGGGGCTTTTTGGCGGCACCTTCAACCCCATGCACTACGGCCACCTCCGGTCGGCGGAAGAGGTGTGCCAGGCCCTGGCTCTGACTCGCCTCTGGTTTATTCCGGCGGGCCAGCCGCCCCACAAGACTGCCCAGGGAATTGCCCCCTTTGAGGTGCGCCTGGAAATGAGCCGGTTGGCAGTGGGAGACCACCCGGTGATGTCGGTATCCGACCTGGAAGGGCGGCGCCCCGGAAGATCCTACTCCATCGAAACCTTGCGGCAGATCAGCCAGGAAGTGGGGCCTACCTGGGAACTCTACTTTATCCTCGGTCTGGATGCCATTTTGGAAATCGCCACCTGGAAGGATTATAAAGATCTTTTCACCTTGAGCCACTTCGTGGTGTTGGATCGGCCCGGGTATAACCGCCAGCGGCTGGGAGAGGTGCTCCTGGGGGAAGTCCATCCCCTATTTCGGCCCCTCGAGGGGGAGCTAGGCTTTCAGCATCCTTCCGGGTATAAAGTGTTCTTGCAGGCAACTACTCTGATGGACATCTCGGGTACCGGCATCCGGGAAATGGTGCGCCACGGGCATTCGATTCGCTACCTCTTGCCGGAGGCCGTGCGAGAATATATAATTACGCATAACCTTTATCTTTAAGGAGGAACGCGCGGCGGCAACTTTACCCCCTCTCACCACGGCAGCACTGGCAGATTTGGTCGTCACGACCATCGTCGCCCATAAGGGCATAGAACCGGTGCTCCTGGAAGTCACGAAGTTTTGTTCGTTTGCGGACTTTTTCATCCTCTGCTCCGGCGGGTCCCAGCGTCACGTGCTGGCCCTGGCCCAACATGTGGAGGAAGCCCTGGCCCAGGCCGGCGTTAAGCCTTTGGGGGTTGAAGGTCGTGAAGAAGGACAGTGGGTATTGATGGATTACAATACCGTGGTGGTCCATATCTTCCTGCAGCCGCGGCGCGAATTTTATAACCTGGAAGACCTGTGGTCTGAAGTCCCCAAGACCCAGATAGACAGCGACAGCAGTGCCCAAATAACTTCCACCTCATCTCAGGAGTCACGGTCCGACGCCGACACGCCACCCGAGTAGCCTCATCATGAAAAAATGTTCTCCCTGGAGGCTGGTAGCCATTGTATTTTTGGCTACAAGTCTGCTCTTTGGGCCTGTCCGGTCCGGATGGGCTTTCCTCGACACGTTGAGCGGGGAATTGAGCCTTGAGAAGGAACGGCAGATCGGGGAAGAGTTTCTCCTGGAACTGCAGCAATATTACCCCCTGGTAGAAGACCCGTTTGTCACCTCATATTTTAATCAACTGGGCCAGAAACTGGTGGCCCAAATCGGCCCCCAGTCCTTCCACTATAAGTTTTTCATCGTGATCGACCCTTCGATGAATGCGTTTGCGGTGCCGGGGGGGTATATCTTCATCCACACCGGCATGATTCGCATGGCCGAGCGGGAAGGAGAAGTGGCGGCTGTCTTAGCCCACGAAATTTCCCACGTCTACGCCCGGCATATGTCCAAGATGATGAAAAAATCTCGGCTTGTCACTGCCGCCAGTTTAATTGGGGCGCTGGCGTCGATTTTCCTGGGCGGGGGCCTGGCGCAGCCTCTGCTGATGGGTTCCATGGCCGCCGGGGAAAGCGCCATGCTGAAATATAGCCGGGACAACGAAGGAGAGGCCGACTCCCTGGGGTTTAAATGGATGGTTAAAGCCGGCTATAATCCTCGGGATATGGTGACTATATTCAGCAAAATGAATAAACAGCGGTGGCTGGAAGGAGGCAAGGTTCCCATCTACCTCAGCACCCACCCGGATGTGGATAACCGGATCGTGGAACTTTCGCACCAATTGGCTATACATCAGAAGGAGTTGCCACCGGAAAGAAACAACCCGGATTTCGAATACTTCACCATCAAGTTGGAATCGATCTGCGGCAACCCGAATCAATTCTTGCGGCGGATGACCCAGGAGGGGCTGCGGGAGAAGCATAATCCCGCCTTTCAATACGGCCGAGCCTTGGCTCTGTCCAAATTAGAACGGCACGATGAAGCGCTGGCCGCGTTTCAGCAAGCCTTGCGGCTTGCCCCGGATAACCGGCTGATTAAACGTGATTTAGCCATTTATTATTTTAACCGTAATCAGTATCCCGAGGCTTTACAAAAATTGAATGAGCTTTCCCAGCGTTATCCCCAGGACGACGTGATCTTGTACTACCTGGCGCGGATTTATCAAGAAAGCAAAAAGCGTGATCAGGCCTTACCCCTGTTTGAAAAGGTCCACAAGCTCAATCCCGCTTTTAGCGAAGTCTACTATAACCTGGGGACGCTTTACGGCGAGAAGGGGCAGATGGGCCTGGCTCACTATTATTTAGGGTTTCATAGTCTTAAGGTGAAGGCCCTGCCCACCGCCATGTTTCATTTTCAAAAAGCTTTAAAGAACTTATCCCCCAATGACTCCCATTACCGCGAGGTCCAGGCCCAACTAACCCGTCTGGAAAAAATGAAAGTCAGGGTACGCAATTAGACCCCGGTGAGGCGGATGGCAGAAAGGTTTGCTGGCAAGTGCACGCTGCACCAGGAGAAACATCATGCCGATTTATGAATATCGCTGCCAGGAATGTCGCCGAGTTTCCAGTTTCTTACTATTGAATCTGAGAGACCCCGTGGTCCCGGTATGCAAGCAGTGCGGCAGCCACTCCCTGGAACGAGTCCTCTCCCGGGTGCATGTGCGACTCTCGGAAGAAACCCGCCTGGAACGCCTGGCCGACCCCTCCGCCTGGTCCGGGGTGGATGAAAACGATCCCAAAAGCGTCGCCAAAGTGCTTAAAAGGATGGGCCAGGAGATGGGGGAGGACTTCCCCGGGGAGGTGGATCAAATGGTGGAAGAAGCCATGGACAGCCAGGCCGGTGATGCTGCCGGAGAGACGGACCTGTAGCCAGCCCTTCCCGGCTGGCTACCCGGCCTAAGTCTCTCCTGCTGTCAGCCAATGGGCTGGCTCCCGGGTCCGCACCGCCGGTCATGCATCAGCCGGCATGATCAGGATAAGCCCCCTGCCTCGGCTCAAGTCACAACCGTCTATCCAACCCGCCTCTTGACCCTCCGACCTAAACCCAGCAAACCGCAAAGGCCGCTGCCCAGCAGCAGGAGGGTCGATGGGAGCGGGACCGGTGGGGCGGAACCTATCTGGGCGAGGCCCTCAAAGAACACAATATTGCCACTTTGGTCTTTCAGGTAAAACATGGCGAAGTCATTCCAGGGACTGAAATCACTTCCCAGGAAGGCCCAATCAAAGGAAAATGTCGTTCCGGGGGTCAGGATTAACGCGGTTTCCAGAATCGACCCCACGGTGCCGGCCTGCCCCGTGGCATTAGAGAACTGGGAGGTAGTAACTCCGTTATATAAACCCTGGAGATCGGCAAAATAATAACCCTCGGTGGGCGCATACGTGGTGTAACTGTACGCGGTTACCGAGTTACTGACGTTGGCAAAACTCGTGCCTTCCAAATTGTATCCCGTAAGGTTTCCCAGCTCAAATCCCGGGTTTGTGCCCCCGCCCCCCAGGCTCAGGTTATCCAGGAGCAATTCGGAGTAGGCATAATTATCAACGACATTACTCACCACAAACCCGGCGGTGCCGGCAAACCCTGCGGAGCCGACAGTATAACTATAGGTCTGCCAGCCGGTATCGCCTTGATCGGGCACGTAGACCCAGGCCGATGCGGCGTAATTAAAACCCAGCACCAACAAAACCGTGCCAATGATGATCAGCATTTTTTTCATAGCTGGCTCCTTCCCTCATTTTTTCTGGTCAACTGGTTGTCACCAAATGCACCTGCTGAGACTGACACCGGAAGCCCTGCTCATCATCCACCCGGGCTCTCGATCATCTGGGCCAGATGCTTGCCATTTTGCTCTGGGTAAAGAGCACGATCTGTGCCAGGAATTTAGGCGGTTAATTGGCCAAAGCTTGGGGTTAAAAGGGGGAAGTATAGGGGCTGAGGATCTTTCTTTCTGAAAGTTTAGGCAATGGCAAGAGCAGGTGAGGGTCCCGGTTCTGGTTTCCTGACCCCAGCCATTTTTTTCGGGTCATCCGGCTCAGCGGATGACTCATACCAGGTGGGGCCCAGAGAAGTAAGAAAATCTCACGGTCTGTAGGGGCGCACCCGCGTGTGGGCCCAATCTGAGGGAGGACACCTGGGTTCACCCCTAGAGAAGATAAATTGCCGGTATGATCGCGTTTTGGTATCAAGCGTGGGGAAAGAAAAGACAGGTATTCACCGCGGGGAAAGGCCGAATCCAGCCATGGGGCAGGCTGACGGTTTGGGCCGTCGCCCCGCATATCCTGAGGCCCCGGACATGAGCAGACGTCCATCGGGTCTGGCGACGGCACTCCCCTGCCATCGGAACCGCAGCGGCAAGGCTATTCGGTTTTGGGTTTACGGGTGGCGCCGCTACTTTTTTGCGGCTTTTGGGCGATTTTCGCGGTGCCTGGCTGGACGGAGCTCGTCGGTTTATAGACGATATACAAGGTCCCTTTGGAGTCTTTGGTGGTTTTAAGGGTCGCCTTGACGCCCTTTTTGTGCAATTCGGCCACCCTGGCCTGAGCCTCCTTGCTGGTCCGATACTCGGCTACCCGCACTTGGGTGGGCTGGGACTTGGCCTGGGCCTTATCATGGTCTTTGGCCTTAGGCAGCCGCGGCTTGGGGCCGGTGTCGAAACTATTCTGAAACTTGAGCTTCCGGACCACCTCCTGACGCACCTGTCGCAGTTCTTCTTCCCGGGCCTTGTGGTCGCGGTGCGTGGTCCCGGTTTTGCCCTTTTTCTTCGCCGCGGCGGGAGGGGGCAGGGGCGCGATGGACCCGGTTACCGGACCCGGCCGCGCAGGCGCCGCGGCCCCCGGCGTCGGGGGCGCCGGCGCCGCGGCCGGAGGTGGCGCCACCGCGGCTGCCACCGTTGTCGAGGTCGCGGTTCCCGGCGTCCCTGCGGGGGCCACCCCAGGCGGTCCGGGCACCGGCATCCACTGGGCCACCGTGGCCCCATCGGGGGTCAACAAACCCCAGGAGTAAGCCGCCCGATAGATATCTCCCCGTCCGGCCAGGGCTCCCAGGGCGAAACTCATCATCAGCAAACCCACCAAGCCGATCCCGGCGAAGATGACGTCCTTGATCCCCAGGGTCAAATGCCAGCCGGCCTTTTTGCCCTTTTTCGCCCGACCTGTCTCCACTTCACCCCCCCCGG
Source organism: Pseudomonadota bacterium (assembly GCA_018897875.1). Lineage (GTDB taxonomy): Bacteria > Desulfobacterota > Desulfobaccia > Desulfobaccales > 0-14-0-80-60-11 > 0-14-0-80-60-11. Next base: position 12,068 of record JAHIKF010000115.1, read on the forward strand.
GTTGTTTCTTCTGGAAACCTGGTAATCGCAATTGTCGCCGCACACGATTCTCCTGTGGATTTACATAGTTTCCGGGGCCTCCACTCCTAACACCCCCAAACCATGAGCCAGTACGGTTTTCACGCCGCTCACCAGCCAGAAGCGAGCCTGGGTCAGCTCAACGTCATCCGAGATAAAGCGATGTTTGTAATAATAACTATGCAATTGGGCGGCTAGTTCCGTCAAGAAATAAGTGATCCGATGCGGCTCCAGATTGCGGGCCGCCCCCTCCACCAGCTCCGGATAATTGGCCAGCATCTTGAGGATGGACAGCTCCTCCGGCAGGGTGAGTCGGGGAAATCGGGCCGGGTCAAGCGCTTGCCTCTCGATACCCTGGGCCGCAGCCTGGCGAAACACCGAGGCCAGCCGGGCGTGGGCATACTGGACGTAATAGACCGGGTTGTCGCTGCTCTGCTGTTTGGCCACTTCCAGGTCGAACTCCAGGTGGGCGTCGGGCCGCCGGGTGAGAAAAATAAAGCGGGCGGCATCTTTGCCCACTTCGTCCATGACCTCTCGCAAGGTGACAAAGGTGCCTCCCCTTGTGGTCATGGCCACTGGCTCCCCCTGGCGCAACAGCGACACCAACTGCACCAGGATCACCTGCAAGCGACCGGTAAACCCCAGGGCCTGGGCCACGGCCTGGAGCCGGGGCACATAGCCGTGGTGATCGGCCCCCCAGATATCCACCACCAGGTTATAGCCCCGCTGGAATTTGTCCAGGTGATAGGCCACATCCGAGGCAAAGTAGGTGGTGGCCCCGTTGCTGCGCCGCACCACCCGGTCTTTTTCGTCCCCGAAAGCGGTGGCCTTGAACCACAGGGCGCCGTCGTGCTCATAGAGGTAGCCCAGCTCTTTAAGCCGGGTGAAGCCCTGGTCCACCAGGCCCTGGCGGTAGAGTTCGCTTTCGCTGAACCAGTGGTCGAAGCGCACGCCGAAGTCTTTCAGGTCCCGCTTAATTTCGTCCAGGATAACGTCGCCGGCATAGCGGCCCAGGCGCACCAGGTCGTCGGCATGGGGTTCAGGGCCCGGAGCGGCATGGCCGGCGGCCAGGTAGTCCCGGGCCAGGTCTTTCATATAGTCGCCCTGATAGCCCTCCGCCGGGAACTCCACCGCCTCGCCGGCCAGCTCCCGGAGGCGGAAATAGAGGGATTTTCCCAGGGTGAGGATCTGGTTGCCCACATCGTTGATATAGTATTCCCGCTCCACCATATGACCGGTGGCGGCCAGCAGATTGGCCAGGGCATCTCCTAAGGCTGCGCCCCGGCCGTGGCCGATGTGCAGCGGCCCGGTGGGGTTGGCGCTGACGAACTCCACCTGGACTTTGACCCCGGCGCCCAGGTTGCTGTTGCCGTAAGCCGTACCCATCCGGTGAATTTCGGCGATCACCCGGTACCAATAGGCGTCGGCGATAAAAAAATTGATGAAGCCAGGGCCGGCGATTTCCATTTTCAGGAGCATGCCCTCCGGGGCCGAGAGGTGATCGATGATGGCCTGGGCCACCTGGCGGGGCGGCTGTTTGGCCTGCTTGGCCAGGATCAAGGCCAGGTTGGTGGCCAGGTCGCCGTGCTCGGCGTGTTTGGTCGCCTCCACTTCGAAGGCGGGCATAGTCTCAAAGGCCAGGGCGCCCGAGGCCCGGGCCCGTTCGGCACTGGCCGCGATCAGGTCACGAATGGTTTTTTTGATGTGCATTACCTGTCAACTTTCTTTAGGAAATTCTCAGCTATATCTTTTTCAAGTTGCCGGCAGAATGATTTACCCCATGACCATCTGTCTTTATCTCTCAAACTATATTCCGAGGGTCCAATCTTCTTTACAGCGGCTACGAATAATTCATATCCGTTCCAGAGAGAATCAAAATTAGTTTTGTTCTGTAACTTATCGAAGTCATTAAGCACCTCACGAATCCGATAGTCATAAATAGTAAACGACATGGGATAAAGAACCGTCAAAATTGCGGAGGCCATGGGTAGCAGGAAGCCCCAATCCTCGATCAATATTTTCATCCGCGCTTTATCACCCTCGGCATTTGCTAAGGATTTTGTCAAAGCAACCACCGCCGAGTCCAGGTCCGGGTGCCCTTTAGATAAGAGGCGTTTTGCGATCCTGGATTTAGAACGATTTGCTTTCCAGATTACAATGCAAAAAAAGTCAAACGCCTTGAGGTACCCAAGCTCAGAAAAACGCCTTGAAACTTCCTCAAACAAGTAATTTTCAAGGTCATACAGCTTTCGGTAGTCCATTCTCATCAATTGTCACTCACTATTGTCATGCTTCATAAATTGTATGGCATTTTTTTGCCCGTTACTAACAAACGCGGTTTTAAAGTCCCCCTTTAAGAAAGGGGGGTAAAATACTGGCCTTTATCATCTGGTTCCCAAGTTGAACTTGGGAACCCAAATGCAACCCAAGCTGAGCTTGGGGCCTTCCCAATGCCAAGCACGGCTTGGCGGGCAATGACGCGTTCCCAAGCACAGCTTGGGAACGAGGAAAATAATCCATAAGGTTACATCGGCGCAGGCTAAAGCCTGCGGCTACCAGATGTTTAGTCGCCCATGGCGCCCCCTACATAACCCACCTTTTCGCCTTTTCCCCTTTTACCCTTTTCCCCCTTCTTTAGGCCCCTCTCCCTCCGGCCTGGCCTTGATGGTCAGGTCCCGGGTGTACTCCAGGCAGTGCTGGCCGGTGAAGGAGAATTTTTTGACGCAGGTCTCGCGCCAGGCGCAGACCACGCAGATGCTGGCTTCCCGGGAGTCGGGTTTTCTCTCCATGTCAAACTCCGGTATAGCGCCTGAGGTTGGCTGTCCCCAGGGCGCAGTAAATTTCATAGCTGATGGTCTGGGCCCAGCCGGCCAGTTCCTCGGCCCGCAGGACCTCCCCCTGGTCCCGACCCAGGAACACGGCCCGGTCGCCCGCCTTGACCTCCGGGAAGCCGGTGACGTCCACCATGGTGAGGTTCATGCACACCCGGCCCCGGATGGGGGCCCGGCGGCCATGGATGAGGACCTCGCCCCGATTGGAGCCCAGGCGGCTGTAGCCGTTGCAGTAACCCACCGGCAGCACCGCCAGGTCGCACCAGTCTGGGGTGGTGTAGGTGCAGCCGTAGCTAATGCTGCTCCCTGGGGGCAGGCGCTTCACCTGGAGGACCCGGGCCGCCAGGGACATCACCGGTTTGAGCTCAGCCGGAGGCGGCCGATCCGGGGAAGGAGGCGAGCCGTAAAGCATGAGACCCGGCCGCACCAGGCCCACATGAGCCTCGGGCAGTTCCCAGAGGGCGGCGCTGTTGGAAATATGACTGAGGGGCAGCTTCCAGCCCGCGTCCCGGGCCGCGGCCAAAAGCGAAGTGAATTCCTGCAGCTGCTTATGAGTATACGTCTTGTCGGCCTGGTCCGCCACCGCCAGGTGGGAGATGAGCCCCATGACCTTCAGATGGCGCATTTTTTTCAAGCTTAGCAAAAACGGCAAGACCTCCTGGGGCAGTACTCCCAGGCGGCCCATGCCCGTATCCACCTTCAGGTGCACCCGGGCCTTTTTGCCCTGAATTTGGGCCGCCACCGCCAGGGCCTGGGCCACATCCAGGCGAAACAGGGACACCTCCAGGTCGGCAGCCACCGCCTGCTCGGCTTCCTCCGGCAAAATGCCCAAGAGCAGCAGCACCGGAAGACTGATCTCCGCCTGGCGCAGCATCAGCCCTTCTTCCAGGGACCCCACCCCCAGGTAATCCACCCCGGCGGCGGCGAGTTTCCGGGCTACAGGCAAGAGGCCGTGCCCATAGGCATCGGCTTTGACTACCGCCAGCATCTTGACCTGGGGATCACAGTAACCGCGCAGTTGGCGATAGTTATGCTCCAGGGCCGTCAGATCAACGGCCAGGTCCACCATGGTGGTGATCATCATGGGCGCACCCCTCTCCCAGGTTTATTGTCCTGTTTCATAAATTGTCTGGTAATTATTTGCCCGGATCTATCAGCCGCTGTTCTCAAGTCCCCCTTTTCTAAAGGGGGTTTTAGGGGGATTACCAGATGGTTAGCTAATCCCCCCTGCCCCCCTTTAAGAAAGGGGGGTAAAAAACTGGCCTCCATGGGGGCATTTTCCTGGAAAGAAATACCCTGTAATTTAAGGAACGCAACCCTAGTCGCCACGGCGAAACTCGGCCGGGATCTGGTCCGCCTGCTGGGCCACCTGCTCCTCCAGCTCTTCCTTGTGGCGCTTGAGGCGCTCCTTGAGCCGGGGGTTACCTAAAGCCAGGATCTGGGCGGCAAAGATGGCGGCGTTTTTGGCCCCTGCCGCGCCTACGGCCATGGTGGCCACGGGCACGCCTGCGGGCATCTGCACCGTGGACAACAGACTGTCCAGGCCCTTGAGATGGGATGCGGGCATGGGCACGCCAATCACCGGCAAGGTAGTCTCGGCCGCCAGGACCCCCGCCAGATGGGCCGCCATCCCGGCCACGGCAATGATGACCTTGATCCCCCGGGCCGCCGCGTCCCGGGCATAGGCCTGGACCCGCTTGGGGGCGCGGTGAGCCGAGGCCACCACGACCTCAAAGGCAATGCCCCAATCCTTGAGTAGCACCGCGGCGGGCGAAACCAAGGGCCAATCCGAGGCGCTGCCTAAAACGATGCCGACGTCAACCATTTTTGCTGCCATATTTTTCCCCTTGTCAGATGAGGGAGGTGCAGGCCATAGCAATATGTCGCATAATGATTTGGGCCTCCAATATTCCCGCCCTCCCCAGGTGCTTATCCTTACCCACAAGTTTTTCTGACTGGTGGCACAGCCTTTCCAGGCTGTGCGAAAATCCTCGCACAGGATAGAAAGCCTGTGCCACCAAAAACTTGTTGGATCAACCACTTTCCGACTTGTGGGTAATGCTTAGCCCTGGTGGGAGGGGGTTTGGGGGAGTTTTTTGTAAGTGCAGAGGCTTTTGCCCCTGGCCCCCTCCCCCATAAAATCATCCGCTCCGGCGGCGGCGGAGGATTTTCGCCACCTCGGCCGCCGGGTAGGTATTGAGCACGTCTTCCGGGGCCAGCCAGCCTTTCCGGGCGACCATCACCCCATAGTTTACGTCATCCAGGCCTTCCAGGCTATGGGCGTCGGGGTTGATACTGATTAAAATTCCCAATTCCTTGGCCCGGCGCAGCCACCGCCAGTCCAGGTCCAGGCGGTAGGGGCTGGCGTTGATTTCCATGATCACCTGGTGGGCCCCGGCGAATTTCAGAATGGCCTCCAGGTCGTGGGCATAGGGTTCCCGGGCCAGGAGCAGGCGGCCGCTCATGTGCCCCAGCATGGCACAAAAAGGGTTGGCCAGGGCGGTGAGGATGCGTTCGGTCATGGCCTCCCGCTTGAGGCTGAACTGGGAATGGATGGAGGCGATGACAAAATCAAAGGCTGCCAAGGTCTCATCCGGGTAATCCAGAGAGCCGTCGCTCAGGATGTCCGATTCCACCCCCCAGAACAGGGTGAAATCCGGATGTTCCCGCCCCAGGGCCTGCACCTCGGTTCTTTGCCGTTCCAGGTCCGGCGCTTTCAGCCCCCCGGCGTAATAGGCCGACTGGCTGTGGTCCGAGACCCCCAGGTAGCTCCAGTCTCTCTGTTCGGCGGCGGCGATCAACTCCTCCAGGGAATTGACCCCGTCGCTGTAGTAGGAGTGCACATGGAAGCACCCCCGGATATCCCCGGGGGTAATGAGCCGGGGCAACTGGTTTAACCGCCCGGCCTCGACCTCGCCGGTGCCCTCCCGCAACTCCGGCGGCATCAGGGGCAATCCCAGGCGGCGGTAAATGTCGTCCTCTTCCCGGGAGGGCTGGAGTCGGCCGTCGGCCCACAATCCCTGGGGGGTAAGCTCCAGGTGATGCTCCCGGGCCAGGTCCTCCAAGGCCCGGACATGGTCGGCGTTCCCCGTGGCCGCCAGCCACGCGGCCCCGAACCCTGCGGGCGCGGCCAGGGTCAGCTTGAGCGGCACCCCCTGGGGCAGGGTGGCTTCGGCCAGGCCGGGGTGGGATAGCACAAACTCGGTGCCCAAAACTTTTTCCAGTTCCGCCAGCACCTGGTGCGGGTGGTCGGTGGCGACCGCCAGGTCAATGGCATCGGCTATTTCCAGGCGGCGGCGCACCGGGCCGGCCACCTCGAGCCGGAGAATGCCGGGGAGGCGCCGCCACCGGGCCGCCAGGGATTCAGCCAGGGGCAGGAGGTCCCCTAAGCGGAAGAGCCCATCGTAGCGCGAAAGATCGGCCAGGCCGGCCTTGATCTTCTCCTGGGATTTGGCCCCGAAGCCGGGGAGCGCCACCAGGCGGTTTTCCTGGCAGGCATACTCCAGTTCGCCCAAGCTGGTAATGTGCAGTTCGTCAAACAGCACCCGGGCCTTCTTGGGGCCCAAACCCGGCACCCGCAGCAGTTCCAGAAGCCCCGGCGGGGTCTGGTCCTTGAGTTCCCGGTACAGGGACGCCTCGCCGCGGGTGAGCAGTTCGGCGATCACTCCGGCCAGGGATTTGCCGATGCCCTTGACCCGGGCCAGATCCCCCGAGCGCCAGGCCGCGTCCAGGTCCCCCGGAAGGGTAAGCACCGCCCGGGCCCCGGCTTCGTAAGCCCTCACCTTGAAAGGGTTTTCCCCGGCCAGTTCCAGGAGGAGAGCGATCTCCTCCAGGACGGCCGCCACCTCTTTCTTATCCATAAGGATTGCTTCAATACCGGCTGGCCAGGGTCAGCACCGTGTCCACGTAGGCGTCGGAGTGATTGTAGCTATAAACGGCGCGCCGCCAGGTGGCGCGGTTTTGGATTTTAAAGCCGCTCTTGTGGAGATAGCAGGCGATGCTGAAGATGGCGTCGTCGTGGGTGAACAGGTCCACCGGGCCTTTGCCGTTGGCCGCCACCCCGCAGCGCTGCAGGCTGGAAGGCAGAAACTGGCAGTATCCCATGGCCCCGGCCCAGGAGCCGCACAGGGAAAAGGGGTCCAGGTGGCGGGAGGCGCAGTATTCCAGGAAGACGGTCAGCTCCCGCCGGGCCCAGGCCGCCTTCTTCTTCAGGCGGTCTCGGGAAGCGGTCAACCCCACTTCCTTGATGACTTCGGGGGTGTCCATGACCGCCAGGGAGGCGAAGACGTTGAAGACCGGGTATTTGCCGGTGTTGCTGCCCAGACCGGACTCCACCGTGAGGATGGCCACGATGACTTCCGGGGCGACGCCGTAGCGGGCCTCGGCCCGGCTCAGGACCGCCCGGTGCGTCTCCATGTAGGCCCGGCCCCGGGCCGCGGTCTCCGGGGTCATGAATTTCTTATAGATATCCCGGGATTCCTTGCCCAGATAGGCGATCTTCTTGACCACGTCCGGCAGGAATTCGTTCCGGGGATCGGCGAAGGTCTTGGCGACAAAATCCTTATTCAACCCCTGGCGCACCAGGCTGTATTTCAGGCCCACGTAGGCCACGGGCTGGGCCTCGGCGTGCGCCCCCCCGGCCATGGCCAGCACCCCCAGAAGAATGCCCGCCACCTTAAACCAAAACCGGCTCCCCACCATGCTCTCCCCCTTTATCCGTAGGGTTTACGCTACCCGGTTTCCCCGGAATTGTCAAGGCGATTGGGCATTTGCTTAGCGCTAGAACGCAGTGACAATTCTACTAACCCGGCTTGATTTTTTCTTGACAAGAGTTTATATTTATGTAAACTGCATATCATGCCGAAACGGGAGGTATTATACCAAGGCAAATTTCACTCTGTGGAACTTGCTATCACCGCCAATGGCAGATCCCCTGGGAAGAAATTTTTGGACGACCTCTCCAAAGACGATAGAGAAAAGATTTTGCGGGTCATAAAGCGCATGGCAGATGAAGGCAAAGTGGCCAACCGGGAGCAGTTCAAGAAAATTGAAGGGGAAGACTTTTTTGAATTTAAGAACTCCCAAATAAGGATGCCCTGTTTTTTTCATGCGGCAGGCCGCTTAATCATTACGCACGGTTTTATTAAAAAAGAGGATAGGATCAGGCCCGAAGAAATTGATCGGATGAAAAGGATTCGCCATGAATACGAAAAGAGAACCTGAAAAGACCTTGCTGGACAAATACCTTGAAGACCCCGAGTTTGCCAGATTGATGGCCCATGGGGATTTGATCATGGAGGTCACGGAAACGCTTTGTGAACTCCTGGAAAAGGAGAAGATTTCCAGGAAAGAACTGGCCGACCGTTTAGGAAAATCCAAAGGCTTTATC
>JAHIKF010000116.1 GCA_018897875.1 Pseudomonadota bacterium
CAATTAAGCCGCGGCTCTTCCAGAACCGGGGAGCATATTAGAGACAGTGAGCGGTGAGCAGTGAGCAGTGAGCGGTTAGCAGTGAGGACGATTTGACCAACTTTTGTAGGAACTTAGCTCACCGGGCGCGGTTCACTGTTTAGGAGAAACCATGGGGCTGAAGGATTTATTCGGGAGACTGTTTAAAGAGACGGTTCGGCCGGAAACCCGGGGATTGTCGGCGGTGAGCCTGGCTGAACGCTGGAGCACTTACCCCAGTGCGGGGTTGACCCCGAACCGTCTGGCGGGAATCTTCCGGGAAGCGGATCAGGGGAATGTTTACCGCCAGATGGAGCTGTTCGAGGAAATGGAGGAGAAGGACGCCCATCTGACGGCGATCCTCCAGACCCGGAAAATGGCGGTATTGGGCAAGGACTACGAGGTGATGCCCTATGCCAGCACCCCGGAAGATGAACAGATTGCGGCGCAGGTGGGGGAGATCATCTACGGCATTCCCAACCTGGAGGAGGCCCTCCTGGACCTGCTGGACGCCATTGGCAAGGGTTTTGCCCTGTGCGAGATTTTCTGGGAGGTGGCGGGCGGCCAGGCCCGGGTTTCGGAGCTGAGGTGGATTCCCCAGAAAAAGGTGACCTTCGGCGAAGACTGGAAGCCCCGTTTGCTGACTGCCGAAGCCAGCTGGCAAGGGGTTATGCCCCCGGTCTGGAAGGCCATTTACCACCGATACAAGGCCAGAAGCGGCCACGCCACGCGATCGGGAGTGCTGCGGGTGGTGGGCTGGATGTATCTGCTGAAGAATTTTGCCTTGAAGGATTGGGCGGCGTTCAACGAGGTCTTCGGCATGCCGCTGAGGCTGGGCAAGTATGACAACACTGCGTCCCCGGCAGACCGGGAGGCCCTGGTTCAGGCCATCCGGAACCTGGGTTCCGACGCCGCGGGAGTGATCAGCAAGTCCACGGAGATCGAATTTGTGGAAGCCGCTTCCCGGTCCGGCGGCGCCAACCCGTACCAGCTCATGGCGGATTTTTGCAACCGGGAAATGTCCAAGGCGGTTTTGGGCCAAACCCTGACGACGGATACAACCGGGTCCACGGGCACCTATGCGGCGGCCAGCGTGCACGCGCAGGTGCGCCGGGACCTGGTGGAAGCCGACGCCCAGTCCCTGGCGGCTACCCTGAGGGAACAACTGCTGCGCCCGTTGGTGGGATTCAACTTCGGCTGGGACAAGCCCGTACCCTGGTTCCGCTTCAGGTTTGAAGAAGAAACGGACCTCAAGACCTTATCCGAGGTTTACCGCAACTTGGCGGCTATGGGCGTGCCCCTGGATCTGGAGCACGTGGCGGAGCGTTTCGGTATTCCCGTGTTAGGGGCCGGCGGGACGGGGAGTTGACGCGTACTCGTTGCCAACGGTTTTTTCTTATCCCCCCCTCACCCTAACCCTCTCCCCCCGCTGGGGGGGGAGGGGATAAGAGGGAAGAACTTTTGGCAAACGTTATAGGGAATGGTGCGAATCAGAGGTGGAATCATGGCAGCAAATCATATGAGGAGAGGGCAGATGATGATCGGGAAAAAACTGGTGATCGCCGGAGTCATTATGGGGTTGTTGATGGGCAGCATCATGGGGTGCGAAACCTTGAAAAACGCTTTCTGTTCCCCCACGGCGCAGGAGGTGGCGGATGCGGCCGACTTCGTGGCCAATGCCGACGCCTTGGTGGGCTTCTTGAACACCCTGTCCCCCAGCGCCGAGGTGATGGCGGTGATCGCCGCCCTCAAGGTTGCCAAAGCCGTGTTCGATCAAATCAAGTCGGGCATCTGCGCATCGCCGGAGCAGCAACAGGCGGCCAAGGCCGCCATCAAAGCCAGCCAGACGATGGCTCTGAAGTTAGGGTACAAGCCGTGAAAGGTCTTGGGTGGCGCAAGGAACATGCCGACCCCCGGGATTTTGCCCACGGGGATATCCCCAGGGTGTCCCAGTTGGTGACGGCCACGAAGGAATTACCGGAGGTGGATTTCTTCCAATGGATTGCCCCCATCAAAGACCAGGGGGACCTTGGTTCTTGCGTCGCCAATAGCATCGCCGGCGCCTATGAATTCGACGGCATCAAGATCACCGGCACGTATACGTCCGTGTCCCGCCTTTATCTTTACAAGGCGGCCCGGAGATTAGGGGGCTTTACCGGGGATTCCGGGGCCTATATTCGGGACGGGATGCGGGCTTTGGTGAGACTGGGGGCGCCTCCGGAATCCCTCTGGCCCTATAAGGTGGAAACCTTTGACGCCCAGCCTGATTTCGTGGCTACCGGATATGCCCAGAATTTTGCGGCGCTGCGCTATGTCAGGCTGAAAAATCTGACGGAGATCAAGGCGTATATCCGGGCCGGTTTCCCGGTGGTCTTTGGATTCACGGCGTTTCCTTCCATTGACCAGGTGAAAGAAGACGGTTGGGTGCCGTTGCCTAAGTCCGGGGAGCGGCCGGTGGGGGGGCATGCCGTTTATACCTGCGCCTATTCCAATGTCAAGCAGTCCAGGTATTGGGATGACCCAGCCGGCGCCATCGGATTTATAAACAGTTGGGGAGATTGGGGGGCTAAGGGCAAAGGCTGGCTACCCTATGAATATTTTCACCAGGGTTTCTGTGACGACTATTGGGCCCTTATTTCGGCCAAACACCCGGATGAGGACGAGTTCACCTGATGGACCCGCAGTCATCGACGATGGGGGCAAGAAACAGGGTTGGTCCGAATGGATCATGAGCGTTATGTTCGCGGTCCTCCTGGTCCGGCTCGGGATCGTCCGAGACTGCGGGAAGGACTGCTAAGGAGGGGACCACGGACGGCAAGCAGGTTGATTGGGCCCCTTTGCACACCACGGAGTGAGAAAAGATGACGATTACATCGAACGCAGTAAGCCAGGACCAGACTCCGGCCCTGCCCGAGTGGATCAGAGTGCTTCCCCGGGGCGCGGTGGAGTTGTCGGACCACCGGGAACCGTTCATGGTGGACGAAACGTCGCTGCAGTCAATGGCGGCAGATTTTCGCTCCCGGGGAGTAGATCTGGTCATCGATTACGAGCACCAATCCCTGCAGGGGGAGCGGGCCCCGGCGGCAGGTTGGATCAAGGAACTGGAGGCCCGGGGCGACGGCCTCTGGGCCCGGGTGGATTGGACCCAGCAGGCCCGGGATTACCTGGAGAAGAAGGAGTACCGTTACTTCTCGCCGGTACTGCGGCTGGACCCCGAAACCCGCCGGCCCGTCGCCCTGATGCACATGGCCCTGACCAACGTGCCGGCTATCAAGCACCTGCCGCCCCTGGTGGCCAGGTGGGGGGCGGGAGCCGCCATTCCGGACGCGATGCGGCCGGCAGGAGCGGCGGTCAGGGCCCTGGCGGCAAAAATGGACTCAGTAAAGGAGAAGGCAAAGATGGTGGAACAGCTCAAACGCCTGATGGGTTTGGAACCCGAGGTGGAGGAGGGGGCGGTCTGCGGCAAGGCGATGGAGGCGTTCCGGGACCTGGCCGCGACCTTGAATCTGCCGGGTGAAGTTTCCGTGGCTCAACTGAAGGGGGCGGTGGAAGCTTTGAAAGCCGGTGCGTCGCGCTTGCTCAAGACCGAGGAGGCCCTGCAGGCGCTGAAAGGCCGCCTGGCGAGCGAGACGGCCGACCGGCTGGTGGAGGAAGCCTTGAAGGCCGGCAAGGTCAGCCCGGCCCAACACGGCTGGGCGCTGGAATATTGTCGACGGGATCCGGAAGGCTTCCAGACCTATGCGGACCGGGCCCCGAAACTGGTGCCCCTGGGGGAGGAACTACAGCTCCGCCGGGAGGATCACCATGACGAGCGAGGTTTGCTCCCGGAGGAACTGGCCGTTTGCCGATCCCTGAACGTTTCTCCGGAAGCCTACCTGAAGGCCAAGGTCCAAACCGGGTAGTGAGCGCCGGGAGACACTTTAGATGGGGGAGGGCAGGGGGTGGTAAGGGGAAAACGGCCCGACCGCCTGCCGCCTTGACCCCGGCTCAGTCCCTGAAGGAAAGAGCAGCAGAAAGGTTTTCGGCTGGACGTGATTAACCAATACAAGCGGAGGTAGAAGGATATGTCAGCTTTAACCCGTGACCGGGCTACGCCTTACCGGGAAGGAATTGAGGTGGAATACCTGGTGGCAGCCAACACGAAAATTTACGCCGGTTCCCTGGTATGTGTCAATGCCGCGGGTTATGCGGCCCCGGCGGCGGACACCATCGGTTATCAAATAGCCGGGGTGGCCTTGGAACAGGTGGACAACAGCGACGGCAGCGACGGCGGCAAGATTGTGCGGGTGCGGCGGGCCGGGGTCTTTGAGTTCGA